>NZ_JBVVPM010000009.1:130155-230199 GCF_055811255.1 Bradyrhizobium sp. MI1.11 | reverse complement strand
ACCGCGCCGATCTGCGCCTTACAACGTTCATCGCAACCTCCAAACTCCTGGTGTTGCGACGACCGTTTGAATCCGCCGCTCCAGTGCACGCGGTCGTCCTGCATGATCGGCAGGTCGATGTTGCCCGCCGCCTTCGGCTGGGTCTTGATCAGCGGGACAACGGCCATCTTCGGCGCGTTGAGGTGCGTCATCACGAGCGTCACGCCGGGCGCAGCTTCGGTTGCCGCCGCATCGATCCGGCTGATGCGACCCTTGACCACGCTGCTGAACGCGACCGATGCGTAAAGCATCCCGTCGAGCGGGAACTCGGCCGCGAACGGGGCCGCGCCGCGCACCTTGAGCGGACCGTCGAGCCGCGAGAGAGGCTTGCCGACATTGCCGTGCTGCTCGCGGATCAGGGGATCGGGCCGGCCGCCGGGAATGAAGCTGTCCGGCGCGAGCTGAACCGCCTTCATCATCGCCATTTGCACAACGCCCTGCACAGCGTTCTTGGCGTCCTCGAGAATGTTGCTCATGCTTCCGCTCCTGCCAATTCCGAAAGCACGGCGGTGATCGTCCGCGCCGCCAGCTCAATCTTGAATCCATTGTGGTCAAGCGGCTTGGCATCGGCCAGCTCTGCGTCCGCAGCCGCGCGGAATGCCGTCGCATTTGCCGGGCCGCCTTTCAGCAGCGCCTCCGCCTTGGCCGCGCGCCACGGCTTGTGCGCCACTCCGCCAAGCGCGAGCCGCACGTCCTTGACCACGCCACCATCGATCTGTAGCGCCGCCGCCACCGACACCAACGCGAAGGCGTAGCTGGCCCGGTCGCGTACCTTGCGGTAGCTGGAATGTGCCGCGATCGACAATGCCGGCAGCTCGACCGCCGTGATCAGGTCGCCATGCTCGAGCACCGTCTCGATGTCTGGTCGGACGCCGGGCAGGCAATGGAAGTCGCTCAGTGCTACGCTGCGGGCTCCGCCCGCGCCGGTGATGTGGACCACCGCGTCCAACGCGGCGAGCGCCACGCACATGTCGGACGCATGTGTCGCCACGCACGCGTCTGATGAACCCAAAATGGCATGGATGCGGTTGAAGCCACCGATTGCATCGCAGCCCTCGCCAGGCGCACGCTTATTGCAGCGCGAACCTTCATTGTCGTAGAAATAGGTGCATCTCGTGCGCTGGAGCAGATTTCCGCCCACCGTCGCCATGTTGCGGATCTGCGCGCTGGCGCCCGCCAGGATCGCTCGGGAAAGCACAGGGTAGCGGGTGCGCACTACGGGGTGAGCGGCGAGCGCGCTGTTCCTCACGCCTGCGCCGATCAACAGGCCACCGTCCTCGCGCTCCTCGATGGTATCGGCCAAGCCGGTCACGTCGACCAGCGCCGTTGGCCGCTCGATCGTCTCGCGCATGAGATCGACGAGGTTGGTGCCACCGCCCAGGAACTTGGCGCCCGGCGTGGACGCCAGTGCGAGCGCCTGCCACGCATCTGCCGCACGCGAATAGCTGAATGGGTTCATTGCGCAGATTCCTCAATGAGCGCGACGTCCGGCGCGCCGCAGGCGCTCCCGTAGACTTCGCTGATCGCGTCGATGATGCCGTTGTGCGCGCCGCAGCGACACAGATTCCCGCTCATCCGCTCCTGGAGTTCGATGCGGCTGATGGTGATGGTCTCGGCGGCAAGGTCTTCGGTCACATGGCTCGGGATGCCCCGTGCGATCTCGCTCGCCATGCCGATGGCGGAGCAGATCTGCCCCGGCGTGCAGTAGCCGCACTGGAAGCCGTCATGCTCGATGAAGGCCGCCTGCAGCGGGTGCAAGCTCTCGCCCTCGGCCAAACCTTCGACAGTCGTAATCGCGCGGCCGTTATATTGCGCCGCCAGCGCCAAGCACGAGATGATCCGCTCGCCATCGACCAAGACCGTACAGGCGCCGCAAGCGCCCTGATTGCAACCTACCTTGGTGCCCGTGAGATTCAGATGCTCACGTAGCAGGTCGAGCAGCGAGGTGCGTGGATCGTCCGGAACGGACACGATTGAGCCATTCACTTCGATGGGCATAATCCGGCCTCCTTCTGGCTACCGTCGCTCTACAATTGATTCTTCAAGCGGCTTTTCTGGACGGCTTGCTGCCTTCGAGCAGGCCGATCAACCGATCTCGGATTAGCGTTTCGGTTTCGCCCATGATGCGATCAATCAATTCCTTTACCGTCGGCACGTCGTGAATAAGACCAACAACCATCCCGCAACTCCACGCGCCTGCGTTCATGTCGCCATTTATCATGACCTTCGGATAAATTCCTGCGATCTGCTCCATAACATCTTCGACTTTGAGGTCGACACCTTTTGCGTGCTCGATCTCAATGAGTCGGTCGACTCCGTTGTTCTTCATTACCCGTTCGGTGTTTTTGAGCGTGCGCAGCACCAGTCTGGTGTCCAGCTCGCTCGCGGCAACAAGCGCCTGCTTGACGTTGTCATGAACCGGCGCCTCTTTTGTCGCGATGAATCGCGTGCCCATATGGATGCCGGATGCCCCAAGTGCTAAAGCTGCAACAAGGCTTCGCGCGTCGGCCATGCCCCCAGACGCAACGAATGGAATTTGAATTTCCTCTGAGGCCCGCGGCAGAAGGATCATGTTCGTTATATCATCCTCGCCGGGATGTCCGCCGCACTCAAAGCCATTGATGCTCACGGCATCGACACCGATTTTCTGAGCACTTAGCGCGTGACGAATCGAAGCCGCTTTGTGGAGAACCTTGATGCCGGCCTTCTTAAACTTCGGAAGGTACGTGGCCGGGCTACGGCCTGCCGTTTCTACTACTTTGACTCCACTCTCTATGATGGCCGCAACGAACTCATCATAGGGCCATCTGGAGAAGGACGGCGTAATGGTCAGGTTTACACCAAAGGGTTTATCCGTCATCTGCCGACAGTGATCGATCTCCTTCGCCAACATCTCTGGTGTCTTCTGTGTGAGCGCAGTAATAAGTCCCAAAGCTCCGGCGTTCGAGACTGCAGAAGCAAGCTCGGCAAGGCCCACGAAGTGCATGCCACCCTGGATAATCGGGTGTTCGATGCCAAACAATTCGGTAATTGCCGTTCTCATTCTCTTCTCCAGATTTGGAAAGACGTGGCGAGTACAACGAACTTGTGCATTTTGCTCTTGCATCAAATATGGATACTAATATAGTATCCGAAAATGGCTTCAGTAAATACTCAATTTTCGATTGCCGTCCACGTGATGGCGGCAATCGCACATCACGACGGAATTTTCGCATCGGAAGTTCTCGCGGGCAGCGTGAATGCGAATCCGGTTTTCGTTAAAAGAATCCTCGTTAAACTCTCGAAGGCGAAGCTGGCTAAGACGACTGTTGGTAAGTCGGGCGGTTATGGCCTGGCACGAAGCCCAAAAAGTATTACGCTCTTGGACATCTACTCTGCGGTAAATCCTCCAGATGCTTTTGCCATCCATACCTATCCCAAAAGGAAGGAGTGTGTCGTGAGCTGTAACATCAAGGAAATCATGAGCGACGTGCTGATTGGCACTCAGGAGGCCGTCCGTAGGGATCTGCGACAGACGACGTTGGCGGATGTGGTGTCCAAAATCAGAGCCGCGTCCGGGTAGTTTTTTTGCCCGTAATAGATACTTTCATAGTAACCAATACCGGTCGAAAGGAACACGAGATGACGCAACTGGACGGAAAGTCCCCCGTGATTACCGGTGGCGCCACCGGAACCGGACCCGCCGCTTCAAAGCAGGGCAAGAATGCGCCCACCGCCGTTCTCATCGGGGTGACCGGAGGACTTGGTCACGCGCTGGCCAGGCTCCTCGCGGCCGAGGGCTTCCGGTTGGTGCTCGCTGCGCGGCGAGAGCACGACGCCGCCGCACTGACCGGCCGGAATGACGGTTCGGCGATTTACCTGCGCGCGGACGTCACCGATCCGGCGAGCCTCGAGAAGCTGGCGGCGGCAGCCTACGAGCACCTCGGCCGGATCGATGCGGTGGTGAACCTCGCGGGCATCTCGCCGCGCAAAGCCATTGAGGAATACACTTTGGCCGACATCGACGATCTGTTCGCGATCAACGTCAAGGGGCCGATGTTCGTGACCCGGGCCTTCTTGCCTGGACTGCGCAAGCAAGCCGGTAACGCAGTGGTTGTCCACGTCGGCGGTGCCATGGACGGCAGGGTGGCGCTGCCGTTTATGAGCTCCTATGCCGCGAGCCGCGGCGCGCTGGCGAGCTATGTGCAAAGCGCCAACCGCGAGCTTGCCGGGACCAACGTAATGCTTTCCTTCTTCGGGCCTGTTCCCTCCAACACCGAGGCCGAGTCGCCTTTCTTCGACATGTGGAGCAAGCTGGGCGTCGACCTCTGCGAACCCGACCAGGTCGCGCGCGAGATCCTCGCCACCATCCGCAAACGTCGTCAAGTCCACGTCATGGGCGGCGGGACGCTCAAAATGCTTACGATCGCGAACGCCATATCGCCGTCCACTGCCGACGCGATGGGTCTGCGGAAATTTGGCAAGCTCATGCAGCAGCATCGTCCACGCTGATCTCCGCTCGGGGCGCCTCGCGCCTGTCAGCTCTCTTCGCTCCTGAGCCGCGGCCAGTCGCAGCCGCGCAATCCCAATCGCGCGCGAAAGAATGGACAACCGGGCGTGCGGCCCTGGCTCAGCAAGTTGGTGTGTTTCACGGCCGTTCGTCGGCATGGCAAGGCGCGCGTGAAGGCGGCCCCGATGCCGAGTCTCGCGCCCACCACAAGACAGGCGCCTCGAGTGGCTCCGGGAAGATCAGCCATGTCGCCTAGAGATTCCCAACTTCGCGGCCGAGGTTCAGCTCAAAGTCGCCAGCGGCTCCAATGCCTCGCGCGCGCAGCTTCGGCATGCGCTCTGCTGCGCCTGGCCAGCGGAACGTCGTGAAGAAGGTGTCCTGCGTCGCCTGCAGCTGAGCGGGGTCCGGCAGCCCGTGCTGGTTGATTGTCACTTTGCAGGTGCTCAGCGCCTGTTTGTCGAACGACAGGATGCGCCGCACGAAATTCGCGACGAACTCATCAAGCTGAGCTTCGGGGATGGCGCGGTTGATCCAGCCGTATCGTTCGGCGGTCTCGGCATCGAAGTCGTCGCTCCCGAGGATGATCTCCATGGCGCGAGAGCGGCCCACCAGGATCGGCAGGCGTTGAAGCGCCCCGCCGCCTGGGATGAGGCCGCATCCGACCTCTGGCTGGCCAAAGATTGCTTTTTCCTTGCTGGCGAAGCGAATGTCGCAGGCCAGGGTAAACTCGCTTCCACCGCCGCGCGCCCGGCCGCGGATCACTGCAATGCTGAGGACGTTACTCTTAGCCAACTTGGTGGCCGGTTCGATCCAGCGTGGCGCGCGGAACCGGCTGCGGGGCTCGGCCGTGCTGTAGTGAGCGATGAAGAAGTCCCGGTTGGCGCTCTCGAACGTCACGACCTTCAGCGCATCGTCCGCCTCGATCTCCTCCACCAGGTCGTAGAACTCGTCGTAGGTCCGATCGTCGATCGCGTTGATCGGCGGGTTGTTGAAGGTCACGCGCCAATACCCCGGCGTGGACTTGTCGACGCTGATCCTGGTGGGGATGTCGCTCATGGTTGCCTCCGTTCCGTGAACTTGAATGAGCCTGAACGTTGCCTCAGGGGACGACGACGAGCTTCCCGCGCGTATGTCCGCCGGCTAGAATCTCGTAGGCGGCAGCGAGCTGATCGAGGCCATAGGCCGCGCTCACGGAGGCGCGGATGGCGCCGGTGTCGATCAGGGCTGCGATCTCCGCCAGTTGAGCGCCGTCCGGCCGGGTGAGGGGGCCGTGGAACTCCGCCTTGCGGGTGGCGGCACGTGCGATGAACGGTCGAACAGCCGCCGAAGCTTGCTCGGCCACGGCAGGCGGGAAGCCGATTTCGCGATAGCTTTGGGCGTCGGCGGTGCGCACGAGGCCGACATAGCGGCCGCCTTCGCGCAGCGTGTCGATGCCACGCTCGATCAGCGGACCGCACACACCGTCATAGACAACGTCGAACGGGCCGGCAGCCTCGAAGCTTTCGGTCGTGTAGTCGATCGTGCGGTCCGCTCCGAGCCCAGCCATGAACGTCTGGCTGTTCGGTCCGCCCGTCGCAACGACGTAGGCCCCCAGGTGCTTGGCGAGCTGGATGGCGAAGGCGCCAACGCCGCCCGCCCCCGCCTGGATCAAGATCCTTTCGCCGGCCTTGAGCCGCGCGCGCTCCACAAATGCCTGCCAGGTGGTCAAGGCGACCGTCGGCAGGCTCGCCGCCTCCTCGAAGGAAAGGGTGCGCGGCTTGTGGGCTAGGAGACTGAGTGGAACGGCTGCGCGCTCGGCATAGGCGCCGGGACGCCGGTTGGGCAGGCGGGCGTAAATCTCGTCACCTGCCTTGAACGCTCCGCCCGAGGGCGCGGAGACAACAACGCCCGCGACGTCATAGCCCAACACCTGCGGAAAGGTGAATGGAAAGGCGGCATGGAACAGACCCTGGCGCATCGCGACCTCGACGGGATTCGCACCGGCGGCCCGGACCTCGATTAGCGCCTCGTCGGCGCCCGGGACGGGGTCGCTCACCTCCCCGCAGGTGACCACGGAATTGTCGCCGTAGCCGGTGATGTACGCTGCCCGCATTTTCATTCTCCTCGCGCTAGGTCGTCTGACCCGTTAGTCTCATTATTGAACTTTTACGCGCATGAATGAACGTTGGCAAGCCCCGTCACGGCGCCGGCGTGAATTGGAGCGTTTTCGAGCGAAGTGGATGCCTGTTCGCGTGAAGAAGACGCGTCAAAACAAGACTCTAGAGCTTCGGTTCTGATTCAATCAGAACCGAAAAAGCTCTAGAGGTTGCCGGCCCGAGCCTTCGGCTTGGCCGCGGCGCGCCGGCGCAAGCGAATATCGGCAAGCGTGATCTCTCGCCCACGGGAGGAGCGGACCTTTATCGGCTCCAGTTCGCTGCCGTCGACGCCGTCAAGCATTCTAATAGGGGGCGGATCGGGCCGGAACAGCCATCGGTCGCCCCATTGGCGGAGTGCGATGACAGTCGCAAAGAGATCCTTGCCCATTTCAGTCAGAACGTACTCGTGCCGCCGCGCTTCCTCGGCGATCGGCCGGCGTTCGAGAATGCCACAGGCGACAAGTTTCTTCAGTCGCGCGGTCAGCAGGTTCCGCGAGATCTCCAGCTCCTTCTGGAAATCGTCGAATCGGGTCGTGCCGCCAAAGGCCTGACGCAGGATCATCAAACTGCCCCAGTCGCCGATGACGTCAACGGAGCGGGCCATGGGACACTCGTACGATGCCCAACTTTTCCGCTGCATGGACTGATCTCCTTCTCGCCGGTGTCGCCTGGACAGGAATTAAAGCCGATGCGACAACCGACAAGGTTGCCACAAACTCCTGGCGCCGTCTCTTCCCAGAGAGGGTGCCCGCGAAGATGTGGCGATCCGAACTCGGTGAGCAGGGGGCGCGGGTCGTGATTTCCTCTCGCAAGGCACCGGATCTGGAAAAGGCCCAGGTGCATCTTGCCGGCCCCGGCGTCAAGGGCGAGCTGGATCGCAGCGGAAAATGCCAAGGACAACGATGTCAAGCGGCTCGCAGACGAAACGATCAAGAAGCTCGGACGGGTCGACATTCTGGTGAACAACGCAGGTGCAACCTGGGGCGCACCAACCGAGGATCACCCGATCGAATGATGAATCTGAATGTCCGCTCGCTGTTTCTGCTCAGCCAGCAGGTGGCGAAGCACTCGATGATTCCGAGAAAATACGGCCGTATCCTCAACCTTGCGTCGATCGCAGGCCTGTTCGGAAGTTCCGGGGATATGCAGATGATTGCTTACAATGCGAGCAAGGGTGCCGTGTCAATTTCACGTGGGGTCTCGCGGGGAGTTGGGGCCGCTACGGAACTACGGCCAATGCTCTGGCGCCAGGTTTTTTCCGGTCGACAATGACGAAGGGCGCGATCGAGGCCGTCGGTGTCGAAAAGCTGGCCGCCGGTGCGCGGCTGCGTCGCATCGGCGATGAGGATGATCTGAAGGGCGCCGCTGTTCTCTTCGTCAGCGACGCCGGCAAGCACATCACCGGACAGATCCTTGCCGTCGATGGCGGCCTGACTTCAGTGATATCGGGCTAGGGGATCACCAGCGTCAGCGTCTCGGTAACGCGCGCAGCTCGGGTCGGCTCGATCGAAAGCTCGCGTTCGACCTGCAATGGAGTCATTGGCGGATCGGCGCAAGTTGGAAAGGGGCGGGCCGGACCGCAGTTCTGCCGGAGCTGATTGTCGTGGCTGGATTTTCCTGTGTGAATTCGGCTAGGCGGCCATTCGCAACAGATCGACGATCTCGGCTTCGCTCTCGAATGGCCGAGGATTGGCCTGGACGAAGCGATGATTGATGGCGATCTTGCTGATCTGATCAAACTTGTCTTCGCCGATCCCGACGTCGGCAAGACGGCCGGGCAGTCCAAGTTTCCTGGTGAATTGTGCAAAGGCGGCGGCGGCTTCCATGCCCGGCTCGCCAAGGGCCGTTGCCAGCCGTTGCTGCGCATCCTCAGTGAACGCCTTGTTGTAGCGAAGCAGGCTCGGCATGATGACCGGTGTGCAATAGTAGTGCGGAACGCCGAAGGTTCCGCCGAGCACATGGCCAATGCCGTGACTGGCTCCCATCGGCACCCGCGCCTGCAGGCCGAAAGCGGCGAGCCACGCGCCATATTGAGACAGCCGGCGCGCCTCCAGATCATCGGGGTGCTGCAAGGTTCGGAGCATTCCCTCGCGCAGGGTGCGGATGCCGGCCAGGACGACCTCGTCGGCGAGCGGGGTGCCGGCAGGGGAGCACAAGGCTTCAATGCCGTGATCCATCGAACGCGTTCCCGATCCCATCCACAGCTTGGAAGGCGTATGAACGGTGAGCGCAGGGTCGAGAATGATCGCCACCGGCATCATCCGGGGATGAAAGAAAATCTGCTTCAGCCGGTTGCGTTCATCGGTGACGAGCGCTGCTGCGTTGTACTCGCCGCCATTCAGCGTGGAGGGCACTGCGATCTGTCGAATTTTTGGCGATCGGAACGGTGAGACGGTGACCCCAGGGCCCATCGGGAATGGATCGAAACCCGCTTCGTCGGCGATGTCATGTTCCATCGCCATGATGACGATCTTGGCGAGGTCGATCGCCGAGCCTCCGCCGACGGCGACGACCAGGTCGGCTCCGGCATCCTTGGCTTGACGGGCAACCTCGGCGGCTTGCTTGCGCGTGGTGTGCTCTGCGATTCCATCGAAGGTCGCGACATGTCTGCCGCCGAGCGCGCGCCGGATCTTCTCGATCTCGTCGGTCCTGGTGTTCAAGGTGCGGCTGACGATCAGGAAGACGCGCTTGGCATCCAGTCGCACCGCTTCATCGTTCAAGGCGTCAGACGCAGCCTTGCCGTAGACGACACGATCGATTGCCGGAAAATTGTGTATCCCTGCTTTGCGCATTGCGGTCCTCCCAGTAAGTTCAAAAACAGAAGTAACTATAAGCTCAACGATGGAGGCGTGCAATGAACCAGCTGTGACTTGTAGGGGCTGATATATAACCTTGCTCAAAAGGACGTATCGCTCTTGGACCGAGTCATCGACAATCTAATCGCTTGACGAGTTCAAAAAAAGAACTGTAGGCTACGAGCACGAGATGGCCGAACGCAACGGCCGCGAAGTGCCGGATTACGGCTGGATCCGTTCAGCGCGATGCGTCTTTCGCAAGGACGTGAGACGAGCAGCGACCGGGGAAAAAAACAAAGCCACGTACCCGAAAAGGGTGCACGTTTGGGAGGACGAGCAATGCTGGTGAAATGGAAGATCGTTGCGGCTCTGGCCCTGTTTTTGAGCGGCCCGGCATTCGCCGCCGAAGAGCCGGGAGTCACTGCTACCGAGATCAAGATCGGTGGGGTTTTTCCCTTCAGCGGACCGGCATCATCGATCGGTCTCGTGGGCAAGGGACTCATTGCCTACATCCAGGCCTTGAATGACCGCGGCGGCGTCAACGGACGCAAGATCAACTACATCGCCTATGATGACGGATATAGCCCTCCCAAGGCGGTGGAGCACGTCCGCAAGCTCGTTGAAAGCGACGAAGTGTCGTTCATGTTCGGCCAGCTCGGCACGCCCGGCATCTCGGCCACTGCAAAATACCTGAAGGCCAAGGGTGTTCCGAGTGTCGCCATCGTCAGTGGCTCGTCCAAGTTCACTGACGTCACCAATTACCCGCTGATCACCACGGGTCTTGTCAGCTACGACACCGAAGGAAAAATTTACGCCAAATACCTGACGAGGACGCTGCCGAACGCCAAGTATGCCATCCTCTATCAGAACGACGATCTCGGCAAAGATTACGTCGGTGCCTTCAAGGCGTTTCTCGGCAAGGATTTCGACCGCAAGGTCGTCAGTGCGTCCTACGAGGTCACCGAACCGACGATTGATTCGCAGATCACCAATCTGAAGAGCTCGGGTGCCGAAGCCCTGGTGATCGCCGGCACGCCGAAGTTCGCGGCCCAGGCCATCCGGCAAGCTTCGGTGATCGGCTGGAAGGCGACCGTGATCATCAATTTCCCGTCCGGATCCGTCGGAGGCACGCTTGCACCGGCCGGGCTCGACAAGTCGGTCGGCGTGATCGTCGGGACGACCAACAAGGATGTCCTCGACGAGACATGGAAGGGCGACCCGGGCATGCAGGCCTACCGGGCATTTTTCGACAAGTATCTGCAGGGCGCCGATATCACCAACGGCAGCTATCTGACCGGCTATCAGCAAGGCGTCCTGCTCGAGCAGATCCTCAAGCAATGCGGTGATGATCTATCGCGGAAGAATATTCTGGCGCAGGCGAAGAACCTGAAAGACGTCGTCGTTCCGACTGTGCTGCCCGGGATCAAGGTCAACACCAGCGAGACCGAGAACATGATCTGGACGCAGATGCGGCTGCAGCGCTGGACCGGCGCGACGTGGCAAGCCTTCGGAGAAGTCCTGGATGCCAGATCCGAGTGAATCTGGCGCCGCCCGCCGTTCTATCCGTCCGCGGTACTTCAGGAGATCGTTCTCGATGTCGACGAAGCCATTGACGTTTGCGCCAAGGGAACTCTCCGTCGAGCGCCGGACCGACGGCACGCTCGTATTGAGATCGCCGCTCGAATTGGGGCCATGCGACTGGCGGGTCACCGATTTTCTGCCGCGCTGGGCAAGCGCGGTTCCGGACAGAATATTTCTCGCGCAACGCAATGCCAATGGGGGATGGGACGAGATCACTTATGGCGAAGCATGGTCGCAGGTCCAGGCGGTCGGCCAGAGCCTGATTGATATGGGCGCAAAGCCGGCCGACAGGCTGGCCGTGCTCTCGGGTAACTCCATCGAGAACGCGGTGATCTCGTTTGCGGCGATGTCGATGGGCGTCATTCTGGCGCCAATATCGCCGAACTACACGCTGATGCCCGGCGGTCTTGCCCGCCTCAAGGACATCGCGCAGGTGCTGCGGCCGAATTTTGTTTTCGTTCAGAGCGGACGCGACTTTTCCGCGGCTCGCTCCATTCCCGAGTTGGCAGACTCTGCCTGGATCAGCGTCGATGGCGCGCCGGAGACGACGCCCTTCCGTGTCCTGACGGATCGAACGGACTGCGAAGGCTTCGCGCATGCGTCGGGGGCGGTCTCCAGCGATGCAATTGCGAAAGTCCTCTTCACCTCCGGTTCGACCGGCCTGCCAAAGGGCGTTCTGAACACGCACCGCATGATGGCGAGCTCCCTGCAAATGGGAAGCCAGCTGGTGTCGCCTCCGGAGGCGCCGGTCCAGGTGGAGTGGCTGCCGTGGCACCACACGATGGGCAGCAACGTCATTCTTCACGGCATTCTCAAGAACGGCGGGACGCTCTACATCGATGACGGCCGCCCGCTGCCTCAGCTCTTCCACAAATCGGTGGCGAACCTCAAGGAGATCTCGCCGACGGCCATGTTCAATGTTCCTGCCGGTTACAATCTCTTGTGTGATGCCATCGAGAGCGACGCCGCACTCGGCGCGAGCATCTTCAAGCGACTGGATCGATTGAGCTACGCGGGGGCTGCAATTTCGCAAGGCACACTTGAAAGATTGTACCGGCTGACATTTTCGATCACAGGCCGGCGGATTCCGGTCATGTCGGGCTATGGGACGACCGAGACGGCGCCGACAATCAGCACGACACATTGGGCAACGGATCGGCCCGGAGAGATTGGTCTTCCCGCGCCCGGCGTGCAGCTGAAGCTGGTCCCGGTTTCGGATACGTATGAGGCCAGGGTGAAGGGCCCCAACGTCACCCCCGGCTATCTCGGAAGGGCAGATCTGACGGAGAAGGCCTTCGACGAGGAGGGGTTCTACCGCATCGGCGATACCGTGTCGTTTCTCGATCCCGAGAAGCCGGAACTTGGTCTTCGTTTTACCGGCAGAATTTCGGAGAACTTCAAGCTCGCGAACGGCACCTGGGTTGCGATCGGCAATATGCGCGCCGCCATCCTGGCCGCAACGCGCGGCGTCCTGCTGGACATTGTCGTTGCCGGAGAAAACCGTGAAGCCTGCGCGCTGCTGTGCTGGCTGAACCCGACCGAGGCGGCGCGGATATCGAACGCGCCGGCTGCGGATTTGATCTGCGACCCCAAAGTGATCGAATTCCTGAGACATCGTCTGCAGGAATATAATGAGGCCGTTGGAAGCAGCGAAAAAATCTGCTCGTTCACCCTGCTGAAGGATCCACCCTCATTGGCCGCGGGAGAAATAACCGACAAGGCCTATGTCAATCAACGTGCCGTGCTCAAACACCGGGCTGTACTAGCGGACCGTCTCCACTGCAACGAACCCGACGCGGCTGTGATTCGAGTCTGAGGATGCGTTTCGTGCGTCACGCCGGTGGTCTGCTCAAGCGGCGCTGCGGCGGGCCTTTGCCTTCGGCTTTTCAGGTGCCTCCATCATCCGCGGGCTTTGGGCGCCTGGCCCTGGATGGGTGTGAACCTCCCTGGCCAGGAGCGGCTCGCCGCATTCAGAACACACCATGACCGGGTCGAAATCCTTTCCGCACTTGCGGTGCTGGTGCAAGAGCGGCCGGCCGCGCTCGTCGACCATGTGAGTGTCGCCCCAATGCACGAGCGCCATCATGATCGGATAGAGGTCGAGGCCCTTCTGGGTCAGGATATATTCGTGACGCTTGGGCGCTTCCTGGTAGGGAATGCGGCGCAAGATGCCCAGCCGAACCAGCTTCTTCAGCCGCTCGGCGAGCAGATGGCGTGTAATTCCGAGCGCCGACTGAAATCCTTCAAAGCGCCGCGTGCGCAGAAAGCATTCGCGCAGGATCAGAAGCGTCCAGCGGTCGCCGATCACGCCGATGGTTCGGGCCATCGAACACGGCTCTTCCTCCAGTTCTTTCCACTTCATCCGTATCTCCAGTCATCCTGGCGAGGCCCGCTCGAATCACCGCCGAGCGGCGCCTCATTTCCCTAGCATTCTAGATAGGTACTGAATTCCAAACAATACCCGATAGGTCAGTCAAACCAGCATAGATCCGGCCGAATTTGACAGTTCGATTTTAGAACTGTAGAAGTGAGAATTGGTAAGCCGTGCGATTGGATCGCCGGTCCCTGACCATCCAATACGCTCTGCGGGAGAAAGCGGTCATGACCCTCAAGGTTGAATTCCAGTTCGATTTCGGCAGCCCGAACGCTTATCTGGCGGAGGTCGCCATCCCCGGGATCGAGCGGCGGACGGGCGTAAAATTCGAGTACGTCCCGGTCCTGCTCGGCGGGATCTACAAGGCGACCGGCAACATGTCGCCGTTCGATTCGCTTCGCGGGATCAAGAACAAGCCGGAATACCAGGCGCTCGAAACCCAGCGGTTCATCCGGCGCCACAACATCACGAAATTTCGCCAAAACTCCTTCTTTCCCGTCAACACATTGATGCTGATGCGCGGGGCCGTCGCGGCCCAGTTCGAAGGCGTGTTCGAACCCTATTTCCGCGCCGCTTACCATCACATGTGGGAGGAGCCCAAGAAGATGGACGATCCCGAGGTGTTTCGGAGCGCATTTGCTTCCTCGGGCATCGACATCGACAGGCTGGTCGCGCGCGCGCAGCAGGACGACGTCAAGAAAAAGCTGATCGACCTGACCAGTGACGCGGTCAGCCGCGGTGCGTTCGGTTCGCCGACGTTCTTCGTCGGCAAGGAGATGTTCTTCGGCAAGGACCAACTCCGGGACGTCGAGGAGTCGATCGTCGAACAGACCCGGCAGCCCGTTTCCAAGGCCGGCTAGTCTACCGACTTGCGGTCCGTGCGTGTTGAGGCGAAGGGCTGACGGCAAGCCAGAGTTTACCCTCGGCCCATCGGCAGAAAAAAGATCCAGGGAGAGTGCAATGGCTGGTCCGCTTAGCGGCGTTCGTGTCCTCGATCTGACCGGAGTGGTTTCGGGCCCGTTTGCGACAATGTTTCTCGCAGATCAGGGCGCCGACGTGCTCAAGATCGAGCCAATCGGCGGCGATATCACCCGTCGCAGCCGTGCCACCATCGACAAGGATGGCGAATTCTCGGCGCTGTTCATCTCGTCCAACCGGGGCAAGCGTTCGCTCTCGATCGACGTCAAGAGCCCGGCCGGGCGCGAGGTGCTGGCCAAACTGGTCGCGCAGGCCGATGTTCTGGTGCAAAATTTCCGGCCCGGCACCATGGAGCGCCTCGGCCTTGGTGTGGAAGAGCTGCGCCGGCGCCACCCGCGCCTGATCTACGTCTCGATCAGCGGTGTCGGCGACACCGGACCTTACGTGAAGAAGCGCGTCTATGATCCGATCATTCAGGGCCTGTCGGGCTTTGCCGATATCCAGTCGCAGCCGGTCACCAATCGCCCGCAGATGATCCGCACCATCGTGTGCGACAAGACCACCGCCGTGTTCACCGCACAGGCGGTGGCGGCGGCGCTCTACGCGCGAGAGAAGACCGGGCAGGGCGATCATATCCAGGTCGCGATGCTCGATGCCATGATCTCATACCTCTGGCCGGAAGGCATGATGCAGTACACGGTGGTCGGAGCCGAGGCCGCTGCCGCCGATCCCAATGACCGGCCGGATCTCGTGTTCAAGACCAAGGACGGCTACATCACGGCCGGCACCATCTCCGATTCCGAATGGCAGGGCTTCTGCCGCGCATCCGGCGATCCCGAGCTCGCCAAGGATCCGCGGTTTGCGACTCCGTCGGCGCGTTCGGTCAACGCCACGGCGCGCATCAACAAGATGGCGGAGTATATCGGCCAGCACACGACCGCCGAATGGCTGGAGCGTCTGGATGCCGCGGATGTCCCTTGCGCGCCAATCCTGCGGCGCGGCGAAATCATCCACAATGAACAGGTGGTGGCGCGCGGGATCATCGCCGAATTCGATCAGCCGAAGGTCGGCCGTGTGCGCCAGCCAAAGCCAGCGGCCCGCTTCGAGGTTAACCAGGCTGCCATCGGCGGGCCGGCGCCTCGCGTCGGCGAGCACTCGCGCGAGGTGCTGCGCGATCTGGGTTACGACGATGAGGCGATCGACAGCATGGTTGCGGCGCGCACGTTGCGTGTGGCTCTGTAACGCGGAGGGAGCCGCGATCGGCTCTCAAGCCTGGGCAGGCGCGGGCGTAATCGGTGCTTGCGGAACATTCGCCGCAGCCGCACGCTGGTAAGCCTCCCGATTTCGCATGCGCTCAAGATAGGGCTGCGCGTTGTCGCAAATGCCGACACCGTATGCGACTGCCCAGTCCAGGCAGGTCGTCAGCAGAATATCGGCGCTGCTGAAGCGGTCGCCCATCAAGAACTGCCGGCCGTCGGTCAGCGCGACCTCGACATGGCGCAACTGCGCCCGAAAATACTCGGCGGCTTGAGCCACGACCTCCGGCGCAACGCCGTAGATTGGGCCGAGCGCATCGGCGCTGTGACGGCGCATCACGTACAGGCTGGTGGAGTCGAGCTCGGTGACGATGAAGAAGCACCATTCCAGCCACGCGGCATAGTCACGGGTGGATTCCGGGATCAATGCACGTTCCGGCGTGGAGTACATGCGCGACAAATATGCGACGATCGCGGCACTTTCGCCGATGCGGAAGTCGCCGTCCTGCAGCAACGGAATCTTCTGGCGCGGATTGAGTCTGGTATATTCGGCGGTCTTGGTCTCGCCGGTCCGCGGGCCGATCGGTTTGATCTTGTAAGCGAGGCCGAGCTCGTGCATCGCCCAGTGTGGGCGAACTGTGCGGCTCGTCCCGGCGCCCCACAAAGTGAGGTCTGGATCATCGCTCATGTCACCATTTCTCCACAGCCGGGCGAAGATCGAGTTCATGGGTCCAGCCATCGCGGCTTTGCTGATGGGCAAACCAATACGCTTCGGCAATCGAGAAGGTCTTGGTCAGGCTGTCGGGAGGGATCTCGCTGGCCTCGATGCCTTTCGCGGCCTTCATGCGCTGATGAATGGCTTCGCTATCGACGCCGGCATCGATGATGAGATGGACGACGTGAATGTTCTTGGGCCCGAGCTCGCGCGCCATGGCCTGGGCCACCGCGCGCAGGCCGAATTTTGCCGATGAGAAGGCGGCAAACCCCTTGCTGCCGCGGATGCTTGCGGTCGCGCCGGTGAAAAAGATGGTGCCGCGTCCGCGCTGAAGCATAACGCGCGCGGCCTCACGTCCGACCAGGAAGCCCGCGTAGCATGCCAGCTCCCAGGCTTTGAAGAAGAGCTTCTCGGTGGTCTCCAGCAGGGGCTTGTTGACGTTCGATCCGGCATTGAACAGACATATCTCGATCGGCCCGATGTCGCGTTCGACGTCCGCGAACAGCTTCTGCACTTCCGCTTCCTGGCGGGCATCGACGCTGAATGCGTGGATGCCGTAGCCTTTCGCCCTGAGCTCATCCACCAGCGCCTGGGACTTGGCCGCATCGCGCCTGCAGATGCAAACAATGTAGCCCTCGGTGGCAAACCGCCGCGCAACGGCAGCGCCGATGGCATCGCCCGCGCCGACCAGAATCGCGACCCCGCGACTTTCTCCCATGCTCGCCTCTCCCATAAGTTCTTATTTGATACGATATCGGTATCGTCTGGAAGCCGCGTTGTAAACGGGGTTATTGAGCGCCTCTGAATAGGGCAGGAAACTTGCCGTTTCCTGATCCGACCACAACAACAAAATATCGATTGACGAGTTCTAAAAAAGAACGCATGTTTCGCCGGGAGGCGCAATGCTGAAAATGGCGCCGATGTTTTTCAGTCGGGAGGCGGTTAGTCGTGGCGAAGCTGTCGCAAGCACTCGGTCTCGGTCAGACTGTTTTTCGGTCTGTCGGGCCCAATCGAGCAATCGACAGGCAGCCATCTTGCCAAAGCGCTGGACCAAATCGCGCCGATCGAGAACTGCGCCGTGGCCATGGTAGTCTCGATCAGCGCGATGGCGAAATCCCCATCGTTGTGGTCTGGCTCAAACACCGTGATCCACGTTCCGGGCTCGATAGAACAGCTTTGCACACAGCGCGCCTAACCTAACCGGGAGAAGTTCCTTGAAAAAGAGAAATGCAACCGTCGCCGTGATCGGCGCCGGCGATTTCATCGGCGGCGAGATCGCCAAGAAGTTTGCCTCCGAGGGCTTCACCGTCTTCGCCGGCCGCCGCAACGGCGACAAGCTGGCGCCGCTGGTCAAGGAGATCGAGGCCGCCGGCGGCGAGATCCATGCCCGTTCGCTCGATGCGCGCAAGGAGGAGGAGATCATCTCCTTCCTGAGTGACGCCGACAAGCACGCGCCGTTGGAGGTCTGCATCTTCAACATCGGTGCCAACGTCAACTTCCCGATCCTCGACACCACCGAGCGCGTATTCCGCAAAGTCTGGGAGATGGCCTGCTACTCCGGCTTCCTCGCTGGTCGCGAGGCGGCCCGGCTGATGCTGCCGCGCGGCCAGGGCAACATTTTCTTCACCGGCGCGACCGCGTCGCTGCGTGGCGGCAACGGCTATGCCGCGTTTGCCAGCGCCAAATTCGGGCTGCGCGCTGTGGCGCAGGCGATGGCGCGCGAACTCGGCCCGAAGAATATCCATGTCGCCCACTTGATCATCGATTCCGGCGTGGATACCGAGTGGGTTCGGCAGCGTCGCCTGGAAGCACTCGGGCCCAATGCGCTTGACGATCCCGATGCGCTGATGCCGCCGGCCTCGGTCGCGACGTCCTATTGGCAGCTCTATCAGCAACCGAAGAGCGCCTGGACCTTCGAGCTGGAAATCCGGCCCTTCGGTGAGAAGTGGTAGGAAAGCACGATGGAACTCGCGCTGTCTCCTGAAGATGCGGCCTTCCGTGATGAGGTGCGCGCTTTCATCGCCGAAAACTATCCAAAGGAAATGCCGGTCCCCAATCCGGAGACCGACCTGACCAAGGAGCAATCGTTGCTCTGGCACCGCATTCTCCACAAGAAAGGCTGGATCGCACCGCTCTGGCCCAGGGAATATGGCGGCCCCGGCTGGTCGATTACCCGACGTTTCATCTTCGAGCAGGAGACGAGCCGGGCCGGCACGCTGCCGCCGTTGGCATTCAGCGTCACCATGGTGGGGCCGGTCATCTACACTTTCGGCAACGACGCGCAAAAGCAGAAATTCTTGCCGCGGATCCTTTCGGGTGAGGATTGGTGGTGCCAGGGCTATTCCGAGCCGGGCTCGGGGTCGGACCTCGCCACCGTCCGCACCAAGGCCGTGCGCGACGGCGATTACTACATCGTCAACGGCCACAAGACCTGGACAACGTTGGCGCAGCACGCCGACTGGATATTCTGCCTGGTGCGTACTGATCCGAGCGCAAAGCCTCAGGCGGGCATCTCGTTCCTCCTGATCGACATGAAGTCGCCTGGCGTGACCGTGCGTCCGATCATCACGATCGACGGATCGCACGAGGTCAATGACGTCTTCCTCGAGGACGTCCGCGTCCCCGTCGAGAATCTGATCGGCGAGGAGAACAAGGGCTGGACGTACGCGAAATTCCTGCTGGGCAATGAGCGCACCAGCATGGCCGGGATCGGGCGGTCGACGCGCTATCTCGACCGGTTGAAGAAGATCGTGAAGGCGGAGATCGCACCGGACGACCCGGCCCATCTCGAATTCCGCAAGGAGATCGGCCGGATCGAGCTCGACGTGCTTGCGCTCGAGGCGACCGAGTTGCGCGTTGTTGCCCAGATGGCGCGCGGCATCGATCCGGGTCCTGCGGCCTCGCTGTTCAAGATCCGCGGCACCGAGATCTTTCAGGGGATCACCGAGCTGACGCACCGTGCCATCGGAAATTACGGGCTGGCGCTTCGGGAGCAACCTTTGAGCGCAAATCAGTTCATGCCGGGTCCCGATTACGGCCACACCGCCTCGGAAAAATACCTGAACGCGCGCAAGCTCAGCATCTACGGCGGATCGAACGAGATCCAGCGCAACATCATCGCCAAAGCAGTGCTCGGTCTCTAGCAACAGCGCGACAAGAGGATCGGATGGATATCCAGTTCACGGAAGAGCAGGAACTGTTGCGCTCCAGCGTGCAGCGCATGCTGCGCGACCAATACAGCTTCGAGGCGCGCCGCAAGATCATCGCCAGCGAAGAGGGATGGAGTCGGAAGCAGTGGAACGCCTTCGCGGAGCTCGGCCTTCTCGCCGCGCCGTTCTCCGAGGAGAGCGGCGGCCTCGGCGGCGGTCCGCTCTCCACCATGATCGTCGCCCAGGAGTTCGGCCGTCACCTCGTCGTGGAGCCGTACGTCGAAACGGTCGTTCTGGCCGGCGGCTTGATCGAGCATGCAGGGACAGATGAGCAGAAGCAGGCATTGATTGCCGATATCATCGCCGGACAGAAGATCTGGGCGCTGGCCTGGACGGAAAAGGGCGCGCGTTTCGATCTTGCCAATGTCGCGACTGCGGCGCGGCGCGACGGCAAGGACTACATCCTCAGTGGCGAGAAGACCGCTGTCATCGCCGCGCCCTGGGCCGATTATCTCATCGTCTCCGCCCGGACTGGCGGCAAGCGCGACGATCGCGCCGACGTCAGCCTGTTCGTCGTCGACGCCCGGGCGGCCAATCTCGATCTGCGCAGCTTCAAGACCATCGATGGCCGCCGTGCCGCGGAGGTCACCTTCCGCGATGTGCGCGGCGAGTTGCTCGGTAGCGAGGGCGAAGGCGTCGCCCTCTTGGAAGCTTGCCGTGACCGGGCCGTCGGCGCGCTCTGCGCCGAGGCAGTCGGCGCCATGGCCGAACTGAACTCCGCAACGCTGGACTATTCCAAGACCCGAAAGCAGTTCGGCGTCACCATCGGCAGCTTCCAGGTGCTGCAACACCGGATGGTCGACATGTTCATCGCTCATCAGGAGGCGCTCTCCCTGATGCAGCATCTCAATCTCAGCCTCGCTGCCAGCGACAGCGGCATCTCCCGCCTCGCGTCCGGCGCCAAGTCGAAGATCGGCTATGCCGGCAGGTTCATTGCCGACCAGGCGGTGCAGCTCCATGGCGGCATGGGCATGACCGACGAATTGAATGTCGGCCATTACTTCAAGCGAATCTCCTCCATCAACATCCAGTTTGGCGATCCCGCTCACCACTTGCTGCGTTATGTGCAGCTCGACGCGGCTGCGTAACAAAAGAGGCAAGCATGACGACAGAGGCAGTTATCGTTTCCACCGCCCGCACCGGTGTCGGCAAGGCCTATCGGGGTGCATTGAACAACACCGAGGGACCGACCATGGCCGGTCATGTGATGGCCGAAGCGGTCAAGCGCGCAGGGATCGAGCCCGGCGAGGTCGAGGACGTGGTGATGGGGTGCGCGATGCCGCAGGGCACCATGGTGATGAACGTCGCGCGCAAGGGGGCGATTCGTGCCGGCCTGCCGGTCACGGTGGCCGGCACCACAATCGATCGGCAGTGCGCATCCGGCCTGCAGGCCATAGCGGTCGCGGCACGCTCGATCATGCTCGATGGTGTCGAGATCGCAATCGGAGGCGGCATCGAATCGATCAGCCTGGTGCAGAACGAGCACATGAACAGGTTCCACGCGGTCGACGACGAGCTGATGACGATGAAGCCGGAGATGTACATGTCGATGCTCGACACCGCCGAGATCGTCGCCGAGCGTTACAAGATCGGCCGTGACCGGCAGGATGAATACAGCCTCGAATGCCAGCGCCGCATCGGTGCCGCGATGCAGGCCGGACGCTTCAATGAGGAAATCGTGCCGATCACGACCAGGATGGCCGTCGTCAACAAGGACACCAAGGAGGTCACCTATCAGCAGGTGACGCTGTCAAAGGATGAAGGCCCGCGCCCCGAGACCACGGCGGAAGGCCTTGCGAAGATCAAGCCGGTGTTCGAGGGGAAGACCATCACGGCGGGCAACGCCAGCCAGCTCTCCGACGGCGCCTCAGCCTGCGTGATCATGAGCGACAAGACCGCCGCCAGGAAGGGCCTGAAGCCCCTCGGCATCTTCCGTGGCTTCGTCGCCGCCGGTGTCGAGCCGGACGAAATGGGCATCGGTCCGGTCGCTGCGATCCCGCGCCTTCTCAAGCGGCACGACCTCAATATCGATGACATCGATCTCTGGGAGCTGAACGAGGCCTATGCGGTCCAGGTGATCTACTGCCGCGACAAGCTCGGCATCGATCCGAACAAGCTCAACGTCAATGGCGGCTCGATCGCGATCGGGCATCCCTACGGTATGACGGGCAGCCGGCTTGCGGGGCATATCCTGATCGAGGGACGGCGGCGCAAGGCGAAATACGGCGTGGTGACCATGTGCATCGGCGGCGGCATGGGCGCGGCCGGCCTGTTCGAAATCCTCAACTGATCGGAAAGCGGAGAAGCTCACGTGAAGACAGCAATTACCGAACTGTTCGGCATCCAGCATCCGATCATCCAGGGCGGCATGCACTACGTCGGCTTTGCCGAGTTGGCAGCTGCGGTATCGAACGCCGGCGGGCTCGGCATCATCACCGGGCTCACCCAGCGGACGCCGGAGCTGCTGGCCAAGGAAATCGCGCGTTGCCGCGACATGACCGACAAGCCGTTCGGCGTGAACCTGACCTTTCTGCCGAGCTTCACCGCGCCGCCGTATCCGGAATATATCGCCGCCATCAAGGAAGGCGGCGTCAAGGCGGTGGAGACCGCCGGCCGCAGCCCGGAAGCGTACATGCCCGCGCTGAAGGCGGCAGGCATCAAGGTGATCCACAAATGCACCTCAGTGCGGCATTCGCTCAAAGCCGAGCGGATCGGCTGCGACGCCGTGAGCGTTGACGGCTTCGAATGCGGTGGCCATCCCGGTGAGGATGATATCCCGAACATGATCCTGCTGCCGCGCGCGGCGGATGAACTGAAGATTCCGTTCGTAGCCTCGGGGGGCATGGCGGACGCGCGCAGCCTCGTCGCCGCGCTGTCGATGGGCGCCGCCGGCATGAACATGGGCACCCGCTTTGTCGCAACCAAGGAAGCGCCCGTCCATGACAACGTGAAACAGGCCCTGGTCAAAGCCACCGAGCTCGATACCGTGCTGGTGATGCGAGCGTTGCGCAACACCGAGCGCGTGCTGAAGAACAAGGGGGTCGATCATCTGCTCGAGGTCGAGCGCGAGAAGGGGGCGAGCCTCAAGATTGAGGATATCCACGAGCAGGTGGCGGGCGTCTATCCGAGAGTGATGGTCGATGGCGACATGGACGCGGGCGCCTGGAGCTGCGGCATGGTGGTCGGACTGATCCACGACATCCCGACGGTGAAGGAGCTGATCAACCGCATCATGATGGAGGCCGAGCAGATCATCCGGGAGCGTCTGATCGGGTTCCTCGATGCTGCCGAGCACAGGCCGGCTGTCGCCCGGGCGATTGCGTAAGGGCTTTGGGACCGTTGTGCTGCTACCGTATGTTTTGACGAGGTTGCGCATGCATGATCGAGCGTGCGTTGACTACTATCGATGAGACGCGACTGGCGAGCGGCCGACTGTCGGCAGCCTTGGGAAGGAGAATGTATGGATCCGGCCGACTTCCACTACTATGAGCCATCGAAGGGCCACGGACTCCGACATAATCCGTTCAACGCGATCGTCGCGCCGCGTCCGATTGGCTGGATTTCGTCGCGGAATGCGGCCGGGCAACTGAATCTTGCTCCGTACAGCTTCTTCAATGCGTTTCTCTACGACCCTCCAATAATCGGGTTCTCCTCTATTTCGTGGAAGGACACCGTCAAGAACGTCAGCGAGACTCGGGAGTTTGTCTGGAATCTGGTTACGATGGATCTGGGCGAGCGCATGAACACGACTGCGGCGCCTCTCGATCACGGCGTGAGCGAGTTCGAAGCAGCAGGGCTGACGCCAGTACCCGGGCGACACGTAGCTGTGCCGCGGGTAGGCGAGAGCAGGGCGGCAATGGAATGCAAGGTCGTCGACGTCTCTCAGTTGGCGAATGCGCGCGGCGAGAAGGTAGAAGGGTGGTTCGTGCTCGGCGAGGTCGTCGCGGTATACATCGACAAGTCCTTGATCGAGGACGGCGTCTACAACACGGCACTTGCGCGTCCCATTCTGCGCGCCGGCCGTGGTGGAGATTACCTCGAGGTCAGAACGGAAAACATGTTCGAGATGAAGCGGCCGCCTGGCAGCAGCAAACCGGAATTCCACGGCACTTGATTGACGCCAATCAAGACCCCGGGCGCCGCGCGTACAGGCAAAGAGCCAGCAGAGAAAACGTGCTCAATACGATGCCCAGCGCCAACATGGCTTGATGCGACACCGTGGCGGCAAGCCATACGCCGATCGCGGCAGTCATCATTTGCGAGAAGCCCAGCAGCGCCGACGCCGCGCCGGCTTTCTCCCCGAATGGAGAGAGCGCTCGCGCGGCGGCTAGTGGACTGACAATGCCCATGCCGAGGAGAAATACGCACATCGCGCCTAGAAATGGCAAGAAAGTCGGGCTGACCATCGAGATGAGCAGGATCGCAAGGCTGCTGGCGGCCGTCGCCCACAAGCCCGCCCGGATCGGGCCATCGAGTCCGTAGCGTGGTGCCAATCTCGTCGCCAGCATACCGGCGGCGAATACGATAAAGACAGTGCCGGCGAAGAAGAGGCCGAGCTGGATCGGCGTGAAGTGCAGCGCTTCGATGAATAACCGCGGTGCAGCCGAAAACATCGAGAACAAGCCGCCTATGATCAGGCTCCCGGTTGCGGCCGGTATCGCGAAACGAGGATCGCCAAAAAGGCCAGCATAGGTCCTGACGATAGCGGCCGGATTGAGCGGAGTGCGGGTCGAATGGTGGGTTTCGCCGAGGACGATGCCGTAGCCAATGGCGCCAACAGCGGCGAACGCCGCGACGAGCGCGAATTCGGAGCGCCAGCCAAAACTGTGATCGAGTGCGCCGCCAAGCAGCGGCGAAAATCCAGGAGCTGCCGACATCACGATCATGATCAGCGCCATCGCACGTGCCAGCGCCGCGCCACTGAACATGTCGCGGGCGATGGCGCGAGACAGCACTGACGTCGCGCATGCGCCGGCAGCCTGCACGATGCGGCCGGCCAAGAGATTAGGTAGATCGTTCGCCAAACCGCACCAAACACTGCCGCCAAAGAACACGGCAAATCCGATCAGGACCGGCCAGCGTCTTCCGTAGCGATCCGAAAGCGGCCCGACCAGAAGCTGGCCCAGCCCAAACACTGCAAGAAAGGCGGTGATGGCGGACGTGACCGCCGCACTCGTGACATTCAACGAGATCGCAATTTGGGGCAGCGAAGGCAGCAAAATGTTGGTCGCAAGCGTTCCCATGGCGGCCAGGAGGGAAAGGATCGCAATCGGCAGCGCGCCGGAGATGTTAACACTCGGCGGCGCGGATTCGATTGCTTCGCACTGGTCGGCCATTTGAACTTTCGCGGTAATAGGGGGTAGGCAGATTATACGGCGAGCGTCGCGATTGGGCGCTGCTCGCCGGGCCATTTACAGGGATTGTCCGTGCTATCGGCGGATAACGCGCTCAATCGCGATCGCGGTAGCCTCACCACCACCGATGCAGAGAGCCGCCACACCGCGCTTGAGGTTTTGGGCTTCGAGCGCATGCAACAACGTCACGATCAATCGCGCGCCGGTGGCGCCGATGGGATGACCGAGCGCGCAGGCTCCGCCATTGACGTTCAGTTTTTCCCTGGGAATGCCGAGATCCTTCTGCGCAGCCATTGCCACTACGGCAAAGGCCTCGTTGATCTCGAACAGATCGACATCTCCGACACTCCAGCCGACCTTGTCCAACAGCTTGCGGATCGCCGGGATCGGCGCCGTGGTGAACCATTGCGGTTCCTGGCTGTGGGTGGCGTGGCCCTTGATCTCGGCCAGTACGGGGAGGCTGTCGCGATCCGCGAGCGAGCGCTTTGCGAGAACGAGGGCTGCGGCGCCATCGGCATTGGCGGAGGAGGCGGCCGGCGTGATGGTGCCGTTGGCGCGGAACGCGGCTTTCAGCCCCGGGATCTTGGCGGGATCGACCTTGAGCGGGTGCTCGTCATTGGCGATGATCCGCGGCCCGGCCTTTTCGGATAGTGTGATTGGCACGATCTCGGCCTTAAACGCGCCGCCCTCGACCGCCTTGCGCGCGCGGGTCAACGTCTCGATCGCGTAGGCGTCCTGGTCCTTGCGGGTGAATTGATAGGCTTCCGCGGTCGCCTCGCCGAAATCGCCCATCGAGCGCCCGGTCTCATAGGCGTCCTCCAGCCCGTCCATCAGCATATGATCGATGATCCGGTCGTGCCCGGCGCGATACCCGCCCCTCGCTTTCGCCAGCAGATAGGGAGCATTGCTCATGCTCTCCATTCCTCCGGACAACACGATCTCCGCTGATGCGGCGCTGATGATGTCATGGGCGAGCATAGTCGCCTTCATGCCGGAGCCGCAGACCTTGTTAACGGTGGTGGCACCGGTGGCATCTGGCAACTTGGCGCCGCGGGCGGCTTGGCGTGCCGGGGCCTGGCCCTGGCCCGCCGGCAGCACATTGCCCATGAACACCTCGTCGATCCTTTCAGGCGCCAGCTTCGCCCGTTCCAGCGCTGCGCCGATCACGTGAGCGCCGAGCCTGTGGGCGCTCACGGACGACAACTCGCCCATGAATCGGCCAAGGGGCGTCCGCGCGGCGGAAAGAATGACAACGGGATCTGAAACGGCGGCCATCGCGAGCTCTCCTGCTGATATCTCTTGTTATATGATGATAGTCATATAAGATGGGAGGCATTGCAATGAAATCTTGCCGCAGGCTTCAAGGAAGCGCGGTTCCAGAACTGTTCGGAGGGGACGAGTACGGTGGTACAGCCGGTCCTCTTGGAAGCTTGCAACGGGGTGGCGATGCGCTACGGAGAGAACCACAGGCGTCGGACGCACCGTCGAATAGTCGAAAATGCCTCTTACGGTTTACGCCTGAAGGGCGCCAAAGGCCTTAGTGTTATCGACTTGATGAAGCTTGCAGGTCTGACGCATGGCGGCTTCTATAACCATTTCGAGTCTCGTGAAGCGCTTGTTGGTGAGGCGATAGCCTTCGCGATGAACCAGACCACCGATCGTTGGAAAAAGCTGACCAACGACAAGGCCAATGGTGAACGCTTCGAGACGCTGATTACCGATTATCTGAGTCCCCAGCATCGAGACAATCCCAAACACGGTTGCGCGCTTCCAACCCTTGCGGTCGATGTCGCTCGATCGGGCGCGAGCGAGCAGCAGGCCCTGGCTTCCAAGCTGGAGAAGATGATCGATGTCTTTGTCGAGCTGCTTCCCGACGAGTCACCTCGACAGGCCCGCCAAATCGCAACCGGCGCTATCGCGACCTTGGTCGGATCGATCGTGCTGTCGCGTGCCGTTGGTGCTGGGAAGCTTTCCGACAGCATTCTCGCTGCGGGACGCATGACTGCCGGTGGCCGGATTCAAAAGCCTCGGCTCAGAGCGACAAGGACGATGCGCTGCGACAAATAGCAATATCAGGGAGGTCACCATGACGGCCGGCAAGTGGCTCAAGACAGCCTGCAACCTGTGCTACATCAATTGCGGGATCGAGGTGTTCGTGAACAACGAGCGCCTCGAGAAGGTGCGAGGCGACCGTTCGAGTCCGAAATCACAGGGCTATCTCTGCAACAAGGCGACCCGGATTCCCTATTATGCACATCACAAGGATCGGCTGACGAAGCCGCTACGTCGACGCACGGACGGAGGCTACGACGAAATCGAGTGGGACGTGGCGATCGCGGATATTGCGGCGCGGCTGCGAGATATCGTCGACAGATATGGTGGCAAGAGTATCGCTCTTTACGGTGGGGGCGGGCAGGGCAACCACGCCGGCGGCGCCTATGCCAGCGGATTATTGCGCGCGCTGGGTTCGCGCAGCGTGTTCAACGCTCTTTCGCAGGAGAAGACCGGCGACTTCTGGGTCAATGGCCACATGTTCGGCAGCCAGACGTGTCACACCGCCGAGGATGTCCATCATTGCGATCTCTTGCTGGTCATCGGTGCAAATCCCTGGATCGCGCACGGCTTCCCCAATGCGCGCGATCATCTCAATCAGATACGCAAGGATCCGGCGCGCAAGCTGATCGTCATTGATCCCCGGCGAACCGAAACTGCGGAAATGGCGGATCTGCATCTCGCAGTCCGCCCCGGCACGGACTCATTTCTCCTTGGCGCATTGCTGGCCACGCTAGTCCGGTCCGATCGGATCGACCAGACGTTCATTGAGGAGCACACGATCGGCTTCGCAGACGTGAGGCAGGCCTTACTAGACATTCCCGTCGAGGAATGGGCGGCAGCCGCCGATATCTCGATTGCGGATCTGGAGCGTTGCGCCGCGATGATTGCGGCCGCGAAGGCCATGGTGGTGCGGGTCGAGCTTGGCATTCAGCAAGGCATCAACTCGACACTCAACTCCTATCTAGAGAAGCTCTTGATCATGCTTTCTGGAAATTTCGGCCGGAAAGGTACGAACCAATTGCATAGCTGGCTTCAACCTCTGTGGGGCAATTCACCGAACCAGGCGTTCGCGCCGACTGGCGACGCGATCATTGGGGGACTGCTGCCTCCCAACATCTTTCCTGAAGCGGTGCTCAATGACCATGCCGACCGGTTGCGTTGCGTCTGGGTCGACAGTTCCAACCCCGCCAACACGGCGGCAAACACCGAGGCGGTAGAACGTGCGCTGCGCTCGCTCGACCTATGCGTCGTGGTCGACGTTGCGATGACCGAAACCGCGCGGCTTGCGCACTACGTTCTCCCTGCGTCTTCGCAATTTGAGAAGACAGAGTTTACCCTGTTCAACTTCGAGTTTCCAACCAACTTTTTCCACGTGCGAGCCGGCGTATTGCCGCCGCTTGCCGGCACTTTGCCTGAGCCTGAGATCTACACGCGGCTTGCATCCGCCCTGGGGCTTCTGCCGGGCGATAATGTGCTCGCGCCGCTGCGCGAAATAGCACGGCGCTCGCGACCGGAATTCGCCGCGGCCTTTCGTGCTTTCATCGCGGAAAACCCAGCGGCAGTGCCTGCCCTAGTGCTCTACCATACACTGGGGCAGACGCTTCCGGATGGTACGGCGGCCGCGGCGCCTATGTGGAGCGCGGCGCTGGCTTGCGCGAAGCGGTCGCCTCAGGCGGTGCGGCGGGCAATCAGTGCATCGGACGACGTGGCGGATCATCAGCTCGGCGATCTCCTGTTCGACACGATCGTGGCTGCCCGGCAAGGGACGGCGATTACTCAGCACGACTATGACGAGGTCTGGTCATTGATCGGCCATTCGGATCGCAAGGTGCGGCTCGCCGTTCCTCAGATGCTGGAATGGCTCGCGCGTCTCGATCCGCGAGCCGCGGGCGCGCCAAAGGAGTTTCCCTTCATGCTGGCCGCCGGTGGCCGTCGCATGTTCAATGCTAACCAGATCTTTCGCGATCCCGCGTGGCGTCGCGAGGATCCGGACGGCGCCTTGTTGATCAATTCGAGCGATCTGAGGAATCTGGGCGCGGAGGATGGTGACTGGGTCGCTGTGGAGTCCGTGCTCGGCCGGCTCGTGGTGCGCTGTAAGGTCGACGACGGCATGAGGAATGGGCAGCTCGCGCTCCCGCACGGCTACGGCCAGGCATACCCCGCGTCGGACGGAGAGCGACTGATCAACGGACCGCGTATCAATCTGCTCACAGAGAGCGGCAACCGCGATCCAATCGCCGGTACGCCCTACCACAAGAATGTTGCGGTTCGTTTGGCCCTGGTGTCCGCGCAGGAGGCGGCCGCATATCAGGCGCAGTCCGAGCGAATTCATATGAGAGCGGCCGCACAATAACTCGAAGGGAGCGTCAAATGACCGAGAAACCGATCGCGATCGTGACGGGGGTAGGGCCCGGCACGGGAGCTGCCATCGTCAGGCGCTTCTCCGCTGGCGGGTTCCGTGTCATGGCGCTCGCTCGCTCAGCGGAGCTCATTAATCGCTTTGCGCAAGAGCTCCCGGACGTGCACGCGGTAACCTGCGACGTCTCAGATGAGGGCCAAGTGCATGCCGTGGTCAGCGATATAAAGCACCGTTTTGGCGCGGCTGAAGTTTTCATCCACAACGCGGTGGGCGGGGGCTGGGGGAGTTTTCGCGAGATCGATCCGAAGATGCTCAAGGGCAACTTCGAGGTCAACGTAATGGGCTTGTTGTACCTCGCGCGCGAAGTGGCTCCTGACATGATCGATCGCGGCAAGGGCGCAATCCTGGTGACCGGAAACACGTCGTCGATCCGGGGCAAGGCCAATTTCGCCGGCTTCGCGCCGACAAAGGCGGCGCAGCGCATTCTGGCTGAATCGATTGCGCGCGAAGTGGGACCTCTCGGCGTCCACGTCTCTTATGTCCTCATCGACGCCGTGATCGACACCCCTCGTATGCGCGCGCGGATGAGCGACAAACCAGATGAATTTTTCATCAGGCCTGCCGCGATCGCTGAAGAACTATTTCATCTTTACGGTCAGGACCGATCGGCCTGGTCGTTTCTTACCGAGCTGCGGCCATTCCGCGAAAATTGGTAATCCCCGGCTGACGCGAAAAACGATCACCCGTAGTGCGCGCTTCGTCATTTGGAGAGCTCTGCGCGAAACTTGAGAGGACATAACATGGCGGATGAATCAATCTCAATCGATACGGGAACGGACGAACTGCTGTGTGTGATTCGGGATCGGGTCGCCGTGATCACTTTGAACCGACCGGCGGCACGAAATTCGCTGTCCGATCATCTCACGCCGGCGTTGCGTCGGATGATCAAGCGCAACGGTGACGATCCGGACGTCGGAGCATTGCTGATTACCGGTGCGGGCACCGCCTTCTGTTCGGGCGGCGACGTCAAGGGGATGGGCAGCAACACTGCAGCACCGGCCATGTCAGTCAGCGAGAAGGTCGAGCGACTAAGGGATCGTCAGCGAACCCTCACCGGCGTACTTGTCTCGGTGCGCAAGCCCACCATCGCGGCCTTGCCGGGAGCGGCGGCTGGCGCCGGACTTGCCATCGCCCTCGCCTGTGACATTCGTATTGCAGCCGAATCCGCCATCATGACGACTGGGTACGCCAAGATTGCGCTGACCGGCGATTACGGCATTTCGTGGCTATTGACCCGGCTGGCCGGTACGTCGCGTGCTCGCGAACTCATGTATTTGTCCGAACGGCTCGATGCACGCCGTTGTGAGGCACTGGGACTGGTAAATCGCGTGGTGTCCGATTCCGAACTGCAACAGGAAGCATTTGCGGTGGCAAGGATATTGGCGAACGGTCCGGGGAGCGCGTTTGCCTCCATCAAGGACAATCTCGATCTTGCGCTGTCGGCTGATTTCCTGACGTCATTGGATCAGGAGGCCGAGAGGATGGTACTTGCGGCAGGGACTGCGCAACACGCCGAAGCCGTCCGCGCTTTCATTGAGAAACGTTCTCCAACTTACAGGTGAAACCCGCTGGGTACATTGGGATGGCCGGGCGCAAAGGGCAATGTCGTCATTGCAGCGAAGCAATAGGTCACCAGTCGCATCGGAGGCAGCAACATGATTCAATCCAACCGCGACACCCAGACTTCCGCCCAGGAGGTTGCTCTCATTATCGGCGGCGGCCCGGGTATCAGCTCGAGTTGCGCCAGGCTGTTCGCGGAAAGCGGCATGCGCGTTGGTGTTGCAGCCAGGAATCCCGAAAAGGCGGTGCTTGAAACTCTCGAGAAGACGTATGGCGTGCGTCGGTACGCCTGCGATGCAAGCGAACCGGCAGCCGTGGCACGGCTGTTCGAGAATGTCGTTCAAGAGATCGGAAAGCCAAGGCTTGTCGTGCACAACATCGACGGCCGGGTTCCCGGCATTTTCCGCAAGAACGTGATCGAAGCCGACCCGGTCATGGTGCTCGAAACTCTTCGAAACTCGGCGTTCAGCGCGTTTCTGGTCGGTCAACAAGCAGCTCGGCTCATGCTCGGAAACGAACCCGACGGCAACGGCGCGAGAGGAACGATCATCTTCACGAACGCTAGCGCGGCGCTCAAGGGCTTTCCGTCAAGTGGCGCGTTTGCAATGGCATGTCATGCCAAGTCCGGACTCGCGCAAAGCATGGCAAGAGAACTGATGCCGCAGGGCGTCCACATAGCGAATGTGCCGATCGACGCCGCGATCGGCTGGACCCAGGAGGACGGCACTCGCGCGCATCGGCTGGCAGGGACGACTGTCGAGGACAATATGGCCGACCCCGACCATATCGCGAAAACATATCTGCAGCTTCATCGGCAGCATCGGTCGACCTGGGCGTTCGAAGTCGTGCTCCGGCCATGGGTCGAGAAATGGTGACCCTGGGTGCGCGAACTCTCAACCCGGCGAACGCATCCAAGTCCCGACAGAAGCTTCTAAAACCTGAGCGGTAGCGCGAGCGTTGCACCAGGATCAGCAGACTCCAGCGAGCACTGATCACCGCAGCTGCGTTCGAACGGGCGCTCTGCCTACAATTCCGAATAGGAATTCTGCCATTGCTTCAATATAGCTGGCTTTTGAGGTCACCGCGCCGCCATTCGTGTTGACAGTTCTATTTTAGAACGATTTACTGATCGGCAGATGGAGTGACCGTGCGGACCTTCCGTTTGAAGGGGGCCGCTCTGCGATCTCAAAAACAAAGCACCAGGGAGGACGGCATGAGGAGCGTGGACGATATCACTGCGGCCGAGTTGCTGGATGGACTGCCGTCCAGGGTACACGAGGTCTACGCGCCCTTCGTGCGGGACATCCCGGATCATCCGGCGTTCGTGGAAGGGGGGCGTTCGTGGACTTACCGGCAGTTCTCCGATGCCGTGAACGCCGCGGCGACGGATCTCGCCGATCTCGGGATCAGGCCCGGCGATCGCGTGATGATCGCGAGCGAGAACAGCGTGGCTCTGGGCGCGATCCTGTTTGCGGCCAGCAAGCTCGATGCATGGGGCATCGCGGTCAATCCCCGCCTGTCGGCCCGGGAGATCGACCAGATCGGGACGCATAGCGGCGCAAGGCGCGTGCTGTTCAACGCGGCGCTTTCGAAGGAAGCCGCCGATCACGCCAGCCGCATCGGGGCCGAGATCAGCGCCGTAGGGCCGTTTGGCGGAATTGGTATCGGTCCTCTCAATGCCGATGCGAAACCGGAGCCCGTCGAGAGGGATGGCGCGCGGCAGGTTGCGGGTCTTCTTTACACATCGGGCACGACCGGTGCCCCGAAGGGGGTCATGTTGAGCCACCGCAACCTCCTCTTCACCGGAAGGGTCTCGGGGCTGCTGCGCAAGAACGATCCGGCCGACCGCATCTATGGTGTGCTGCCGATGTCCCACATCGTCGGCTATTCGATTTTGCTGATTGCAACGCTGATGCATGGCAGCACCCTGCACGTCGTAGCCAAGGCCGATCCGGCTGCGCTGGCACATGCCATAGCCGAAGAGGGTATTACGAGCCTGTTCGGCGTGCCCGCCACATATCAGCGTTTGCTGGAATACAAGACCGTGAAGGGTATCCAGCGGCTCGAACGGGGCAGGTTGCGGCTCATGTCGGTTGCCGGCGCTCCCCTCGATCTCGATCTGAAAAAGCGGATCGAGGACGAGTTTGGAATCCCGCTCTTGAACAATTACGGCATCACCGAATGCTCGCCGGGCTTGTCGGGTGTCCGTTCGGAGCATCCTGTCGCAGACGAGTCAGTTGGCCCCTTTCTTCCCGGTATCGAGCACCGGATCGTGGACATGCAAGGCAACAAAGTCGCGACCGGTGAGGTCGGCGAATTGCACGTCCGGGGCCCCAATGTAATGCTCGGCTACTATCGCGCCCCGGAATTGACGGCGGCCGCGATCGACCACCAGGGATGGTTCAACACGGGGGACCTCGCCCGGGTCAACGGCGAGGGGCATCTGTATATCGCCGGCCGCACCAAGGAACTGATCATCCGCTCCGGCTTCAACGTTTACCCCGCCGAGGTGGAGGCTGTGCTGAACTCGCACGACAAGGTGGTGCAATCGGCCGTCGTTGGACGATCGGTCGACGGTAACGAGGAGGTCGTCGCGTTCGTGCAGCTTCTTCCCGGCGCACGCGTTAGCGCCGAGGACCTGAAGTCGTACGCGGCTCAACAGCTCGCATCGTACAAGCGTCCGACCGAGGTGATCGTGCTCGAGGCTCTGCCATCGGCCTCCACCGGAAAGATACTCAAACACAAATTGCGCGAGATGGCGGTCGCGCCGGCGGTCGCAACCAGGTCCGATGTGGCGGCTGCGGTCTGACGCATGCAGGGAACATAAGCAGGGCGTCCAGAACACGCTTTGACCGCTGGGAGAAGAAATCGAGAAGCGGCGCGAGCCGTCGCCGGGAGGAGAGATGTCCATGTTCGGGAAGATCATGATTGCGACTGCGCTCGCGGTATCTGTAGGGGGCGCGCCGGCTCGTGCGGAAACGCCGGGAGTCACCGAATCCGAGGTGAAGATAGGGGCGACCTTTCCGTTTAGCGGCCCCGCTTCGCCGCTCGGCAACACCGGAAAGGGCATGATCGCCTACGTCAATTCGATCAACGAGCGTGGCGGAATCAACGGACGGAAAATCAACCTCGTCACCTACGATGATGGTTACAGCCCTCCCAAAACGGTAGAGCAGACCAGAAAACTGATCGAGAGCGATGAGGTGGCCTTCCTGTTCGGTCCGTTGGGCACGCCCGGCATCAGCGCCACCATCAAGTACGTCAACGCGAAGAAAGTACCCCATCTGTTTGTCGTGAGCGGAGTCACCAAATTCACGAATTTCGCTGAATTTCCGATGACCACGACTGGATTGCCGAGCTACGACACCGAGGGACGGATCTACGCGCAATACATCACCCAGACCCGTCCGGGCGCGAAGATTGCCATTCTGTATCAGAACGACGATTTGGGTAAGGACTTCGTCAACGCATTCAAGGGATACCTGAAGGACGATTTCGACAAGAAAGTCGTCGTGTCCTCCTACGAGGTGACCGAGCCAACCATTGATTCTCACGTCGTGTCGCTGAAGTCGTCCGGCGCAGAGGCCTTGTTGGTGGCCGGCACGCCAAAATTCGCGGCGCAGGCCATCAAGAAAGTCGACGAGATCGGTTGGAAGCCGCTGTTCCTGATCAATCTCGTCTCGAGCTCCGTGTCGTCGACTATCGTCCCGGCGGGACCGGAGAAGGCCATAGGCATAGTCGCTGCGACCATCTTCAAGGACCCGAACGACAAGAAGTGGGCCGACGATCCCGGCATTAAGTGGTACCGCGACTTCTTTGCCAAATACCTGCCGGGCGCCGATATCGGCGATAACAATTATCTGTTCGGTACCCAGCAGGGACAGATCCTGGAGCAGGTGCTCAAGCAGTGCGGCAACGATCTCTCACGCGAGAATATCGTCAAGCAATCGCGGAGCATACGCGGGCTGTCGCTTCCCACTCTCATGCCGGGCGCTACGATCAACACGGGCCCGGAAAGCAGCATGGCGTATACCCAGCTGCAACTGCAGCGTTGGAATGACTCCAGCTGGGAGCAATTCGGTAACGTGCTCAGCGCCGAGACCAGGTGAATTGGCCGTCTGAAGGCCCAATGCGGGTGAACTGAGCCGGCAAGGCGATCAGCCGAATTATGGAGGACCAATGTCCAGCGACGTACTTTTCCGGCCTTTCAGGCTGAAAGGGCTGAACTTGCCGAACCGGGTCGTGATGGCGCCGATGACGCGCTCATTCTCTCCGGGCGGAATTCCGACTGAAGATGTCGCGCGGTATTACGCCCGCCGGGCCGAAGGAGCCGTCGGGTTGATCATATCGGAGGGGACCGGCGTGGATCGTCCGGCGTCCCTGAACGATCCGAATGTTCCCCGTTTTCATGGCGAGAAGGAGCTGGCCGGGTGGCGGCGTGTCATCGAAGAGGTGCACGCCGCCGGAGGGCTGATGGCACCACAGCTATGGCATGTTGGAGCCGTTCGCACGCGCGCCCCGGATTGGTCCCCTCCCGGTGCTTACGACAGTCCGTCCGGTCTGTCGCGACCGGAGAAGAAGTTCGGCGAGCCGATGAGCGAAGAGGACATCGCGGACGCCATTCGCGCTTTCGCGGATGCAGCGCTCGCTGCGAAGCAACTTGGATTCGATGCTGTCGAATTGCATGGGGCGCACGGCTATCTGATCGACCAGTTCTTTTGGGAAGGTACCAATCGCCGGGAGGATGCCTATGGAGGCAGGGATCTGCCTGGTCGAGCGAGATTTGCCGCCGATATCGTCCGCGCGGTACGCAAGTCGGTTGGAACGGACTTTCCGATATTGCTCCGGATCAGCCAATGGAAGCAGCAGGACTTCGAGGTAAAGCTGGCCGATACGCCTCGGGCGTTGGAAGCCTGGCTCAAACCTCTGGTCGACGCCGGCGTCGACATTCTGCATTGCTCACAACGCCGGTTCTGGGAGTCGGAGTTCGAAGGTTCCGATTTGAATTTCGCTGGTTGGGCCAAGAAGGTGACCGGAGCGCCGACCATTTCGGTCGGGTCGGTCGGTCTGACCGGCGAATTCATTGCGGCATACGGTGGAGAAAGCTCCCGGCCGGCGTCTCTGGAGGAGTTGATCCGCCGCCTTGATCGCGAGGAGTTTGATCTGGTCGCGGTGGGGCGCGCGCTACTTCAGGACCCGCAATGGCTTCTGAAGGTGCGTGACGGCAGGACGGAAGAGCTGATGGCTTTCGAACGGACTGCGTTCTCGGCGCTGAGCTAACGGGTAGCGGTGAAGGGTTGAGGCTGCGGCGCTTCTCTGAATAGGGGTTATTCAAATCTTTTGTAGCCGTTGTTTCGGCACCTGTTCCAAATTGGGCGGGGAAGAGTGGCTGCACGCCAGTCGGCGTGAGAAGCCTGCGTGTCGTTGTGCAGTCGTCAGGATGCAATTCGGGAGACGAGCAAATGAGCGAGACGAAGACCCAAGTCGGCCAGATTCGGACCGAAGTGCACGGACATGTCTTCAAGATCATCATCGACAACGTGGCCAAGAAGAACTCCTTCAGTCCACAGATGATGGCGCAGATGTCCGATGCGATGACGCTTCTGGACCGCACCGAAGGCTACTGGGTCGGAGTGCTCTGCGCGGCGGGTCCAGACTTCACCGCGGGCCTCGATATGCCGAAGTTCTTCGGACCCAAGGCCGAGAATACCGAGATCAAGCCCGGCAACATCGATGCGTTCGCGTTGAAAAACCGGTGCCGTAAGCCGATCGTGACAGCAGTGCAGGGGATCTGTTTTACCATCGGTATCGAAATGATGCTGGCTGGCGACATCGTGGTGGCAGCCGACGACGCCCGGTTCTGCCAAATGGAATCCAAGCGCGGGATCGCGCCCCTTGGTGGAGCCCATTTCCGGTATCTGACCCGGGCCGGATGGGGAGATGCGATGTACCACCTCTTCTTGTGCGACGAGTTCAACGCAGCGCGCGCCTATAAAGTCGGATTTGTTCAGGAAGTCGTCGCTCCCGGCCAGCAGATAGGTCGCGCGATGGAGATTGCAAATCTGATCGCCGCGAACGCTCCGATTGGCATTCAGGTGACCAAGGAGGCCGCGCTCAAATACATCGAGGCCGGTGAAAAAGCAGCGATCGATTACATCCCAAAGATCAAGGACCGCGTTTTCAGCAGCGAAGACATGAAAGAAGGCATCCAGTCTTTCGTGGAACGTCGCTCGGCAGTGTTCCGCGGAAGATAGTGATCCCACCGATCGCACAGCAGAACTTTGCCCACAAGCTTGAGGATATGACTATGGGAAGCATCAAGAAGGCATTCGATCTCACCGGCAAGAATGCCCTGATTACAGGCGGCTCCCGTGGCCTTGGGCTACAGATCGCCGAGGCGCTCGGCGAGCAAGGAGCTCGGGTGTTGATTTCGTCTCGCAAGGCGCCGGACCTTGAAAAAGCCCAGGCGCATCTTGCCGGTCTCGGCATCAGGGCGGAGTGGATTGCAGCGGACAATTCCAGGGACGAGGACGTCAAGCGGCTCGCCGACGAAGCAATCAAGAAGCTCGGGCGGGTGGATATTCTGGTGAACAACGCGGGCGCAACCTGGGGGGCGCCGACCGAGGATCACCCGATCGAAGCATGGGACAAGGTGATGAACCTGAATATCCGTTCGCTGTTCCTGCTCAGCCAACAGGTCGCGAAGCACTCGATGATCCCCAACAAATATGGCCGCATTATCAACCTTGCTTCCATCGCAGGCCTGTTCGGAAGTTCCGGGGACATGCAGATGGTTGCCTACAATACGAGCAAGGGTGCGGTGGTGAATTTCACACGGGCGCTGGCGGGGAGTTGGGGGCGCTATGGAATCACGGCCAATGCGCTGGCGCCCGGCTTTTTCCCGTCGAAGATGACGAAGGGCACCATCGAGGCCGTCGGTATCGAAAAGCTCGCCGCGGGCGCACCGCTGCGCCGCATCGGCGACGAGGACGATCTGAAAGGCGCCGCAGTTCTCTTCGCCAGCGACGCCGGCAAGCACATCACCGGACAGATACTTGCCGTGGATGGCGGCCTGACTTCGGTGATATCGGGCTAGGGCATCACCAGCGTCTCGGCAACCAGCGCGGGTGTTTGGCTGTTCTCGATCTCGAGGACTGCGTTGCCCTTGATCAGCATACTCCCGTTGTCTTTCGGATCGATGCTGATGATGGAAAGCTGAAGCCGAACGCGACTACCCGATTTTACCGGTGCCAAGAACCGCACCTTATCCAAGCCATAGTTTATGGCGGCAGATGCGTCTACCGGAGCCAGACCCAAGCCCATGCCCAGTGAGGCGATCAACGACAGGGTCAGGAAGCCGTGGGCAATGGTGCCTCCGGTGGCACTCTCCTTGCTCGCACGATCTGTGTCGACGTGGATCCATTGTTTATCTCCAGTGCATGCCGCGAACTGGTCGATCATGCTTTGGTCCACGGTCACCCAATCTGATCTGCCGAGGGTCTGGCCAACGAAATCCCTGATCGCTGCAAGTGTGACCGTTGTCATCGCCGCTGTCCGCCGTTTCGACTGTTGAATACTGAGCATATTCCGCACTGCTGCAAAGAAGGCTATGCTGATTTTGTTGAATGGGGACAGCGATACTGAATAACGCTTGTCGGCGTTTCCGGGTCCCGCGGCTCCGCCGGCGCGCAAGAATCCTAGGCGGCAAAGGACCAGAACGTGACCGGGGCAAACTGGGATTTGTTTCGCTTATTCTCCGTGGTGGCGAGGACCGGAAGCGTCAATCGCGCCGCGCACGAGCTGGGTATGAGCCAGCCGACGCTGAGCAGGCGTCTCAAGGAGCTGGAGCGCTACGTCGCCGCGCCGCTGTTCTTTCGTGCGCCGTCTGGCGTGAAGCTGACGCAGGAAGGCGAAGATCTGCAGCGCTCGGCCGGCGATATGATGCTCGCATTCGAGTCGTTTCAACGCGATTTGCGTTCGCGGGTCGGGCAGAGATCGTCCGTGATCAGAATATCGGCGACCGAAGGCATGACCAAGCATTGGCTTCTGCCTCGCGTTAAGGAGTTGCGGCGCCGCAACAGCCGCATCTATCTGGAAATAATCTCTACGGTGAGCCAGCAGAGCGTGGCAACGAGCGACCTGGATTACGTCATCCGGATGGGAGACCCTGGCGAGAACGATCTCATCGGAAAGCGGGTTGCCGACGTTCCGATGGGGATATTCGCTTCCGAGCAGTACCTCGCCGGACGCTCCGCGCCATGGTCGTTGCCTGACCTGAAGGATCACGACATCATCGGCCATACGGCCGATTTTGTCACCTTCCGCAATGTTCGGCCCAATCAGAGGCACCTATTGGAGTATTTCGCGGAAGCGGCGGGCACCCGAAGTGTTGTTCGGGTTAATCCGGTGGCAAACCACTTTGCCGCCGCCGGTTGTGGGCTCGGGCTTGCGCTCCTTGCTGTGCCGTTCGCGCAGGCTGAGGGGTTGGTTCAGGTTCTGCCGCAAGAAACCGTTACGATGAACGTATGGCTGCTCCGCAGGCGCGAGACCGATCTGAGAAACCTGACTCGAGAAGTGAGGCGATTTCTGGAGGCAGAATTCGCAACTTCCAGAGAATGGCTTGCGGGTGCCCCCCGGAGTGCGAGGTCGACCAAGCGCAAAGCTTAGGGCGCTGCAAGTATCCCATAGCGTCCCGTTTGGACGCGTCGCTGCAAAACGCGCGAGGGGCCGCGGTCATTCAGCGCTGAATAGCGGTAGTCCAGAATTTAGATAGTTACGGAGCGCACTGCCAGCCATCCTGTATCCCAAAACACATAGGGGGAGGGATCCATGATCGAACCGGACAGGTCCTTGTCGCGAAGGCCGATCCAGACGATCGCGGAAATTCCGCGACGCTACGCGGCAAGCACTCCCGACGCGATCGCCCTGAGCTTCGAAGGGCGCGAGACAAGCTATCGGAGCCTCGACGAAGCATCCAATCAAGTCTCCAACGGCCTCGCGGCGACAGGCCTGCGACCGGCGAGTCGTATTGCGATTCTCGACAGAAACTCAGATATCTTCTTTCAAGTATTGCTCGGGGCGGCCAAGATGCGCGCGGTCGTGGTTCCGATCAATGTAAGGCTCGCGCCTCCCGAGATCGTCTTTGCAATCAACGACGCCCAGACTGAAATCCTCTTCGTCGGCGAATCGTTCGAGAAAATCATCTCCAAGATCCAGGATCAGCTGGAAACGGTTCGCCAGATAATTGTGCTGGACACGCGTTACCTGAAATGGCGCGATGCCCATCCTCGGTGTGATCCGGGCTTCCCGGTCAGCCCGGACGACATTTGTCTGCAATTATACACCAGCGGCACGACCGGCTATCCGAAAGGTGTGCAGCTTTCACATGCAAACTTTCCTTTGCAGCCGCTCGACGATTGGAAGGGATGGTCGTCCCACGACGTCATGCTGCTCGCCATGCCGCTGTTCCACATCGCGGGAGTCGGCACCGGCGTGCTCGGCCTGATGACCGGCCTCAAGACGATCGTGCTTCGCGATTTCGTTCCATCAGTGGCCCTCGAAACGATACAGCGTGATCGGATCTCGATCACCTTCCTCGTCCCTGCAATGCTATTGGCTATGCTGGCCGAACCTGACGCCGAGAAAGTCGATCTCTCCTCGCTGAGGCAGATTCTCTACGGGGCGTCCCCGATACCGCTCGAACTTCTTAGAAAGTCGCTTCGCGTGTTCAGGCATACGGGTTTCTTTCAGGTGTACGGCCTTACTGAAACGACCGGCGTGATCACCGTTCTCGGAGACGCAGACCATTCCGCTGGCAATGACGAAGTCCTGAGGTCGTGTGGCCGTCCCATCGCCGGCGTCGAATTGCGGGTCATTGATGGTTCGGGAAAGTCATTGCCGCCTCGGGAGGTGGGGGAGGTCGTCTGTCGCTCATCGCAAAATATGAGGGGATACTGGAACAGGGCCGAAGATACCGCGAGGACTCTCCAGAGCGGTTGGCTGCATACTGGCGATGCCGGTTTCCTCGATGAAAGCGGGTATTTGTATATCCACGACCGCTTAAAGGACATGATCGTTTCCGGCGGAGAGAACGTCTACCCCGCGGAAATCGAAAGTGCCTTGTATGGACACGCTGATATCGCCGACGTTGCCGTCATCGGCGTGCCCGACGATCGGTGGGGTGAGGCGGTCAAAGCGCTTATCGTGTTGAAACCGGATCGCCCGGCGAACCGCGCGAACATACTTCATTTCGCGCGAGAAAGGCTGGCTGGGTTCAAGATCCCGAAGTCAATCGAATTCGTGAACGAACTTCCACGCAATCCATCCGGGAAGATACTGAAGCGATTGCTGCGCGAACGCTATTGGAAAGGATACGAGCGGAAGGTCAACTGAGGCGGTCTGCTGGAGGGATTCCGCTCCGAACGCTTGGAATCATCAGACCACTTTTCGGCCTGTGACCATCAGTACGACCCGCGGGCAGACCTGAGAAGCAGACCTAGATGTTGGACATGCGCTCCTGAGCGCCATTGAACCAGATGCATGCGAGATCGCCGTTTTTGCACATATCGGATTGCCGCGTGGTGGTGACGAAATCGACCGTTGAAGTGCTTCGGATCGCAGGCCCGACACAAATCGCCATCGGTCACGATCTTGGCCGCAACGAGGAAGCACCATGGAAAATTGTCTCATGATCACATGCGCTATGGTCACTATGCCTGACATCGACATGACGGAGGTCCAGTTTGGGCAACTTCTTGTCGTTCTCGTAGCTTTATCAGTCGCCGTCTTGGGCAGCCTTGTGGCGTTTGTCTTCTGACCTTTCGCGAAATCAAGGCGCTCGGGGAGACGACGTTTGCGGAGAGCGAGGTGACGGTCACTCCCAGCGTTATGCGCCACCAGTTGATCGCAGATCTCAAGAAGACGTTCGGAGCCGGCGAGGAGGTTGCGGCGGCCTTAGGGCACGGGACCCTGCGCACTCAGGCAAAATATGGCTACTCCAACACGGCCGCAAGCGCAGGTGGTACACGGGATTACTGGTGCACGAACCCCATGTGCAGGAAACGTCGAGCGCGCTAGGCCGTCACCGACAGCCAGCAGCCCGCTGGGATCAACACGAAACCAGAATCCTGGTGGGCGAGCGGCACGGCTCGCATACTCGATCTGCAAGCTGCAGATGACCCATTCCGGCCGCGTGATACGATTGACGAACTGAAGAACGAATTCGGCGACCGCGTGAGCGTGGTACCCAACGCCAGCCATGCTCTTCCCTGTGAACAGCCCGCCGCCGTCGTTCAAGCCATCGCCGCATGGGCACGCAGCCGCTAAGGCGTGGCACTATGGCGCAAACCAGTGCTCTGCGCGACATGGATGGAAAGAATCTCCGCGCAAATGAGCCGTGAAATCGCGGATGGATCGACCGCCTGACAGCAGCCATCCTGCCTTCTATGCCTCCTACACTGTCTAGTCCTACTCGGCCGATCTGCACTGGCGCGATCAGTCGTCTTTCCGAGTTCAGCTTCGGGCTACGGCTTGCAAAGTGCAAGCTGTCGTCTATGCTGCGGCCCAGAGACTGCTCATTTCGTTGGGAGGCGCATCTTGAAACTAGCTACCTATCGATCCGGCGGTCATAATAAGGTCGGGCTAGTCCATGCCGGCGGCAGCTTGTTGTTTGATCTCGCTTTGGCATCGCAGCGAGCCGGCAAGCCAAATCCGGCGTTCAACTCGATGCTTGATCTTGTAGATCACGGTGACGCTGCGCTCGACGAAGCATCCAACCTGCTCGACCGCTACCGGAAAGATCAGGATTTGAATTCCGCGGTTGGGGAATCCAAGCTTCTCGCCCCGCTGCCGGAGCCGCGTCAGATGCGCGACGGCATGTCGTTTCCGGTTCATATCGTTCAGGGCCCGATTGGGCATCTCAAGCTAAAGGCGCGACAGGCCGGCGATATGGCCGAGCTCGCCCGCCTCCAGGCGGCGCCGCTGCCCGAACTGCCTGAGGTGTATCGGAAGCAGCCGATCTACTACATTACCAACCGCTTTAGCGTGAAGGGACCCAACACGACGGTCAGATGGCCGCGTTATAGCCAGGTAATGGACTACGAATTGGAATTCGGAATTGTCACCAAGAATAGAGCCGCGAACATTCCTGCTGCGAAGGCGCGCAATCACATTTTCGGCTACACGATCTTCAATGATTTTTCGGCCCGGGATGCTCAGCGCATAGAGATGGAAGGGCGGTTGGGGCCGGCCAAAGGCAAGAGCTTCGATGGCGGCAACGTGCTCGGGCCGTGGATTGTGACGCCCGACGAAATCGGCGATCCCTACAAGCTCAAGATGGAGGCCCGTGTCAACGGCGAGGTTCGTTCACAAGGCACGAGCGAGGGAATGCTATTTTCGTTCGAGGAAATCATCGCTCACATCACCCGGGACGAAACGTTGATGCCCGGTGAGTTCATCGGCTCCGGTACTGTAGGAAATGGCTGCGGCCTCGAGCTTGGCTGGTATCTCGATCACGGAGACAGCATTGAGCTCGAAGTCGAGAATATCGGCGTCTTGGAGAATCGGGTCGAACGCCAGGACGTCTGATGCAGGCAAATTGCAGCTTGCAAAATGCAAGTCATGATGTAGCTTGCGTGGCTGAAATGACGCGGTCGCGAGAACCGCTGGCAAACAGGAGGAAGCTTTGTCCGAGGATGCATTGGTGACGCGCGAACAGCGCGGCAATATCTCCGTTTTGACGATGGTTTACCGGCCGTACAACCTGCTCGGCCCCAAGCTCCTCAACGCGATCGTGGAGCAGGTGGAGGCGGCGCGAGTGGCAGGCAGCCGCGCAATTGTCATCCGTAGCGGCCTGAGGCATTTCTCCGCTGGCGCAGATCTGGATATTTTCGAGAAGCGGGTAGAGGGAGGCAGCGCGGATCAGGTTAGTGAAAATCGGCGGCTGAACGGCGTCGAATTCCTACGCTTCATGGAACTGCTGCCAATTCCGTTAATCGCCAGCGTTCACGGCGTTTGCCTGGGCGGCGGTCTCGAGCTTGCGCTGTCGTGCGATTACATCATCGCAGCCTCTTCCGCGAAGATCGGCTCGGTCGAGGCGACCCTTGGGCTGCATCCGTTGTTGGGTGGAATCCAGCGGCAGGTGCAACGGATCGGGGCACAGCGGGCCAAGGAGATGTCGATGCTGGCCCGTCGCTACGATGCACCGACGCTGGAAAAGTGGGGTTTGATCAATCTCACGGTCCCGGAAGAGTCGTTGGAGGCGGCGACCATGGCTGTCGCGGAGGAGTTTGCGCAGGGTCCTACGGTCGCCCATGCCGCGACCAAGGAGCTCGCTCATATCGCCGTCAGTCAAGGTGTGGTTGCTGCGGACGAGGCAATGGCAAGAGTACAGGCGCCGATCTGGGCGTCGGAAGATCTCAAGACTGGTCTTGCGTCGTTCCGCAAGAACGGGCCCGGTCTCGCCAAGTTCGCGGGGCGTTGACATGGCCGGCCCCTTGAATGGAATCCGTGTCGTTGACTTCTCCCGCGTGCTGGCTGGTCCGCTGTGCGCTCGGACCTTGCAGGATCTCGGAGCCGAGGTCGTTAAAATCGAACCGCCAAGCCCGGATGTTTCGCGCTTCGCCTTTCCGTCGACGGACGGCATGTCGGGCTATTACGCCCAGCAAAACGCCGGCAAACGCAATGTCAGCTTCGATCTCAATAGACCGGGCGCCTATGATCTGGCGCTGAAGCTCTGCGATAGCGCCGACATCGTCGTCGAAAATTTCCGAGCCGGTACTCTGGGTTTCTTCGGCCTTGATTACGAGACACTGTCCAAACGCAACCCGCGATTGATCTATGCGTCGATCACTGGCTATGGCCAGGGCGGTCCGTGGCGGAGCCGGATGGCTTATGCGCCAACCGTGCAGGCCGAGGCTGGCTTTACCGAAAACAGCGTTCGTCACTACGGCAGCGCGCTGACCGAGCCGCGCACCGACAGCCTGTCACACGCCGACGTCTACACCGGATTGCAGGCCGTGATCGCGATTCTTGCTGCGCTCAACAGCCGCCAGAGGACCGGGAAGGGCCAGTATATCGACGTTGCAATGGCAGCGACGCTGCTGGCGGTCAACGAGCGCGCGCATGTCGATTTGTCCGATGACGACATCGGGGCGGAACCTGCGGTCCTCGGCGCCACCGATTGCTCGTTCTTCACTGGGCCGCAAGGGGAAAATTTCACAGTCGCGACCAGCATTATAGGCAGCCGGACTTTTCCGTCTTGGCTGCGCGCCATGCGCCGCGTCGATTTGATGGATGATCCGCGGTTCTCCACTGCCGCCGCGCGCCGGCTGAATTTCGGCGTGCTGCACCAGATCATCCAGTCCTGGATGCTGACGTTTCCGGATATGGCGACACTCGACGCCCAGTTCGACGAGGCCAAGATTGCCATGGGGGAGATCCGGTCGGTCAAGGAACTCACGGCATCGGAGTGGAGCGATTATTGGGGCGCCGTACAACGCGTCTCTGACCGCAGCGGCGGTGAATATCGGTTGCCAGGTCGGCCGTGGCGATTTTCGGCAGAGGAGTTGGCACCAATTGGCACCCCTGCCTTCCAGGGCGAGCATAACTTCGCGGTGTTCAGCGAACTCGGTCTCAGCGATGCGGAATTGAAGCGTCTGAGCAGCGCTGGAGTTCTGGTTTCCCATCCGCGGGCCGCTCTCCGTTCGGAAACATCGTAGCCAAGGTGCCGAAGGCGCATGAGCGGACAGCACCTCCAAAGGAGTGATGCTAGAGGTGCTTTTCGAAGAGCGACGGTTTGTGATGTCGTTCCGAAATCTGAATGAACAATTCCAGAGTTGATAACGAAAATGGACGAGATCTCAGAGTCGAATCAAAATCACATCTTGGCGCAATCGTGGACCATCATAATTGTCGGCTGGAGTGTGACGCTCGTTACTTTCGTTGCGTTCTTCATCGCGATTTCATAGCCCGCTGGATTGAAAAAGTGGTCCCGCGCGGGAATTTGGAACGAGGAATCCGGTAGTTCGCACATGAGAACACGCATTCAGATCACCACCACCATATTGCTATGGGGAGCGCTGCTTGCACTTTTGACGACGGGACCGTCGATTGCACAAAGCTACCCGACAAAGCCGCTCAGTGTGAAGGTGGCATTTCCGGCTGGCGGCCCAGCTGATGTTTCGATCCGCGCTGCGAATGTGGTGCTGGAGCGGCATCTGGGCAAACCGATAATCACGGAGAATATCCCTGGCGCGAACGGCTCGATTGCTGTAACGGCCGTGCTAAGGGCTTCGGCGGATGGCTATACGCTGCTCGGTACCACAGGCTCGGACTTCCTGACAGCGCCTGCTACCATTCCGTCGGCGAAGTATGAACCTGAGAAGTTCAAGTTAGTAGGCATCCTCGGCGAGTCCGACTTCATCCTATTGTCGAGCAAGAGCCATTCGTTCAAATCGATAGACGAGTTAGTCGAGTATGCGCTGAAGCCGGGCAGCAAGGAATTGATTCTTGCACATTGGGGCGCCGGATCTTCGCCACATGTCGTTGGCGCCGATTTCCAGATGCGGACCGGGACAAGATTTCTGGAGGTGCCGTACAAGGGTGCCGCGCCGGTGATCGCGGACTTGCTAGGCGGACACATCGACCTCGCATTCGCGCCGCTGGGCGGTGGAACGCTTGATCTCATCGAGACGGGGCAGGTCAATGCGATCGCCGTCGCCAGCGCGGAGCGCAATCCGGCCTTACCGACCGTTCCGGTTGTTAGCGAGAGCGCGAAAGTTGGCAAGTTCGAGTACAGTATCTGGTCGGCCTTGCTTGCGCCGCCGGGTACTCCTGACGATGTCGTCGCGCGTTTGAATGATGCGTTAAACGCTTGGAGCGCGAGTGACGAGAATCTCGCGAGGATCAAAGCAAACGCCTCGCGGCGAGTCGCCCCCATGGACGTTTCTCAAGCAATGAAATTCTTCAAAAGCGAGCGCGAGAAGTATATGACCGTCCTTGGATCGCTCTCAATTGAGCCGCAGTAGAGTCCCCGAAACCAAGGAACCACGAACAGCTCTGCTGCAGCGGCTCGCAATGAAACGATCCGAACGTTCGGAGAACGTTTGCAGCGGTTCGGAACCGTGATTGAGGCCGCCGGCGCCCGTGAGCATTGCGGACCGTTATCGCCGAGGGGCTAGGTGAGACTAGACATACCCGAAGCTGCGCCAATATGGTATGGCCGAACGCGGGTGTGAAGGTAACTATGTCCACTGTCAAGCAAAGCCGTCTTGCCAACAAGGAATGCTCCATGGCGCGTGCCATGGAGGTCGTGGGCGACCGGTGGTCCATGCTTATCCTGCGCGAAGCATACTATGGAGTGAAGCGCTTTGACGAGTTCGAGTACTACGTCGGCGTCGCGCCCAATATTTTGAGCAGTCGACTGAAGAAGTTCGTCGAGGCCGGTGTCATGGCGCGGGTGCCACTACCCGAACACGCCGGTCGGTATGAGTACGTTCTCACTAAGAAGGGACGCGATTTCTTTCCAGCCTATCTCGCGCTCAAGAAATGGGGTGACGACTGGCTGGCCGAGCCGGCTGGGCCGCAGGTCGTGTTCCGCGACCGCATTGCCGGGCGCCCGATCGAATATCCGGAATTGCGGACGACGGCCGGCAAGCCGCTGCGGCTCGAGGACGTCGAGGCCGTTGCCGGAGCAGGTGCTGTTCCGTTCAACCGCAAGCGATTTGGCGGCGAGGCCATTGATCGTGTGGCGGCTGTCCGGAAGGCTCCCGTCTCACGACGAAAGCGCAAGTAGCGCCCGCGTAGTCTCGATCCGGACGAGATTGGCGCGGTACTCCGCCGACGCGTAGCGGTCCGAGAGCCACTCCGTGGTCTCGCTCAGCAATTTTGCTGCCTGATCGACGTTTTCCCGTGAAAGCGTCTTGCCGGTCAGGAAATCGGCGGCTTGGTGAGCGGCGAACGCGTGGTTCGCTGCACCGGTGACGCCAACGGAAATCTCGGCAACGACGCCATGCTGTAGTCGAACGCCGACGGCGATTCCCACGACGGCAAAACCGCTGGCGGGGTGCCGGATCTTTCGGTAGATGAAGCGCATGCCGGCCGTCGGCTTCGGGATACGGATGCTGGCGAGAATCTCGTTCGGTTCCAGAACCGTCGAAAAGATATCGACGAAGAAGTCCTTTGCCGCCACCCTTCTCGGGCCATTCGTGCCTGCGATTTCGATCTCTGCCTGCAGCGCCACCACAACCGCCGGCCAGTCAGCCGCTGGATCCGCGTTCGCGAGCGAGCCCCCGATCGTGCCGCGGTTACGTACCTGGGGATCGGCAATGAGGCTGGCCGCCTGGCGAAACACTGGCAGCTCTTTATTCAGCGGCTCGAAAGTAAAGAGCTCGGTATGCGTCGTCAATGCGCCGATCCTGATGCTGGTCTCGCTAATCTCGATTCCCTTGAGCTCGACGAGGCCTCCAATATCGATCAGGAGCGCGGGGGAGGCCAGCCGCAGCTTCAGCGCCGGCAGTAAGGTATGGCCACCGGCCACAAGCTTCGTTCCGTCGGGATCGTCGCGCAGTAGATCTATCACCTGGGTGACCGAGGACGCGCGGACATAGTCGAAGGCTGCGGGGATCATTGGGAGACTCCCGTGCGTGCCGTTTGCACCGCCGCCCAGATTCGGGGCGGCGTCAGCGGCATGTCGAGATGAGTGATACCGAAGGGGGACAAGGCATCGAGTACGGCGTGAACCATGCAAGGTGGGGCGGCTATCGAGCCGCTCTCGCCGATACCCTTGACACCGATCGGATTGGTCGGCGAGGGCGTTTCCTGGAACAGCGATCGGATGTTCGGCACATGCTCGGCGCGCGGAACGGCATAGTCGAGCAGCGAGCCGGTCAGAAGTTGCCCATTGTCGGGATCGTAGCTGACCTCTTCATAGAGCGCCTGCGCGATCCCCTGCACGACGCCGCCATGGATCTGGCCAGCCGCAAGGCGAGGGTTGATCAGCGTGCCGACATCGTCGACGGCGACGTAATCGAGAATGTCGACGATCCCCGTTTCCGGATCGACCTCGATATAAGAGAGGTGAATACCTGACGGCGAGCCCATGCCAGTCGGATCATAGAACACCGTCTCATCAAGGCCCGGCGCGACCTCGTCCGGAAGCTTGTGGCCGACATAGGCCATGCGGGCCACCTTCGAGAACGGCACCGGCGCAATATCGGTGCCGGGCACGCTGAACGCGCCCGCCGAATAGGAAACATCCTTCTCGTCCACTTCCAGCATTCCTGCTGCAATCTTCTTGGCCTTGGCGACAATGCGCTGCGACGAAACGTGCACGCTGGATCCGCCGACTGCCATCGAACGGGAATTGAAGGTCCCGTGGCCGGCCTGCACCTGGCGCGTGTCACCCTGTACGATGTCGATGTTTTCAATCGGAATCTGCAGTACGTCTGCCGCGATCTGCGATAGCGAAGTGATGTGGCCTTGTCCCTGGCTCATCGAGCCCGAATAGATCGTGGCTCGCCCGCTGGAGTCGATGCTGACCCGCGCGCTTTCCCAGCCGCCACGGTCAAACCCGCTCATGGCCAACCGGCGTGATGGTGCCATCCCGCACATATGCGTATAGGCCGCGATGCCAATGCCGCGATAGATGCCGCTGCCACGCAGGGCCTCGCATTCGCTCCGCCGAGCGTCATAGCCGAACGCCGCGAGCGCTTTCTCGAGCAGCCCCTGATAGTTGCCGCTGTCATACATCACGCCCATGCTGCCGTAGGGCCGATAGGGGAATTCCTTCGGTTGAACGAAATTCCTCCGCCGCACCTCGACCTGATCGAGCTTGAGGTGACGCGCCACCGCATCGATCGCACGCTCGGCGATATAGGCGCCTTCGGGCCGGCCATAGCCACGATAGGCGTCAACTGGCACGGTATTAGTGACAACGACGCGGGAAATGGCTTCGTAATTGTCGATCTTGTAGGTGCCAGTGCCGAAATTTATGGTGTTTACCGTTGGACCCCCGCTGGCCATGTTGGAGAGATAGGCGCCGACATTACCTAGCGTTGCGACCTTCAGGCCAAGAATGGTGCCGTCATTCTTGAAAGCGACCTCAATATTCTCGGTATGAGCGCGACCGTGACTAGTCGATTGATGGCTTTCGGAACGGCTTTCCCACCATTTAACGGGTGTGCCAAGCTCGCGCGCCAGGTAGGGGCAGAGCAGGTCTTCCGGATACAGATGCATCTTGGCGCCGAAGCCGCCCCCGATATCTGGCGCGACCACCCGCAACTGATGCTCGGGAATGCCGACCGTCTCGGCGATCCAGCGCCGGTGCATATGCGGAACCTGGCTGCCGATATAGACCGTCAGCGTGCCGTCGGGTTCTGGCGAGGCAACGATCGCGCGCGTTTCCATGCACGTCGGAATCAGGCGGTTGTTGACGACGCGCAGTCCGATGACGTGATCGGCCTTGCGAGTGGCGTTCTGGTAGTCGCCCCCGCGCACCTTGTAAATTGTAGTGATGTTGCCGGGCACGTTATCGTGGAGCTGCGGTGCGCCATCGCCGATGGCACCTTCTTCGTCTATCACGGCGGCCAGTACCTGGTAATCGACATCGATCAGGCCAATCGCGTCATAGGCCTCAGCCAGTGTCTCCGCCACCACCAGCGCCACGCACTCGCCGACAAAGCGAACGCGATCGGTCGCGACCACGGGACGGAACGGCACCTTGCTGCCTGGAATGACCCAGTTCGGTACGATCGGGCCGATTTTGCCGTCGAGCGCCTTGCCTGACAAAACGAGGCGGACACCCGGCGCGGTTTTGGCGGCGGACAGATCGACGCTTCGTATCTCGGCGTGGGCGTGCGGTGACCGCAGTACCGCCATATGTAGCATACCCGGCAACCTGACATCATCAACGTAGCGGCCCTTGCCGGCGAGGAGTTTGAAATCCTCGCGGCGCCTGAGCGGCTGGCCGATATAGGGCATCGCGGTCGTATCGTTCATGGCTGATCGCCTTTCGATACCAGGCTTTCGACCGCCCGGACGATGTTGTGATAGCCGGTGCAGCGGCAGATGTTGCCGGCAAGTCCGTGGCGGATCTCGTGCTCACTCGGATCCGGCTGATCCCTTAATAGCTGGCGCACGCTCATCACCATGCCCGGCGTGCAGAAGCCGCACTGCAGGGCGTGATGCTCATGAAATGCCGCCTGAATGGGGCTGAGTTCGCCACCTGGGTCGGTCACGCCCTCGATTGTCGTGATCGACGCCCCGTCTGCCATCACCGCCAGCACAGTACACGACTTTACCGCTCGACCGTCGATCTCCACAGTGCAGGCGCCGCATTGTGAGGTATCGCAGCCGACATGCGTGCCGGTGAGGCCAAGGTCCTCCCTGATCAGGTGGACCAGCAATTTTCGCGATTCCACCGCAATGGTCTTTTGCGTGCCGTTGATTTCGAGCGTCACGGCATGACGCCTTTCGGTTTCGGCCATAAACCCTCCCTCACGAAAGCCTGATGTTGGCGATGTCGATGGCGACGCCGACCTCGTCCCGGATCGGAGTTCCGTCCGTGTTTCGGCGATAGGCACGGCGCTTGGTGGGGATCTTGATTCCGTCGAAGTCGCGATAGTCGGACGTGTAGTGCGCCGTCGCAATGCCGCCGGGGACATTCGCGAAGTAGTCAAGCCTCGCGATCAGGCCATTACTGTCGACATAGAACACCTGCTCGGGTGAGTGTGTGGCAACCGACTCTGGAAAAGTGATCTTGAGGCGGCGCCACGTCTGATTGCCGTCAACGCACGGTTCGATCTCTTCGGCCACGAAGCCTCCCAACGCGAACATGAAGGGCGTGTTCAGGTAGTTCCACATCGCGTAGCCACTGAAATAAGCAAGGTCCAGATCGTCCCACGAGGTCGCCGGCGTATGACCGGCAAATGCATCGCGCGGATTAGCCCGCTGCTTAAGGCGCTTGCCATCGAGAGCATCGATCGCGACCAGGTCGGGACGATAGAAGCTGCGCAGGCCGTCGGCCGTGAACGGCTGGTAGCTGAGCTGCTGTTGGGCAATATCGGCGGTGACGCGAACGTTCTTCAGCACGTCCGGCCAGCCTTTTCGCGCCCACAGGCCACCAACGATGGACATATCTCCTTCAATGCTGCGAAACCGCTTCCATTGCGCGGCACCGTGGGCCTCGAGAACCAGATCAAGCAGGTGTGCCATGGCCGCTCCCTTGTTGTGTAACTCTAATAATAAGAGTTATAAAAAGGCAAGCCATTTCCAGGGATTTGCGCGCGCAATCGAATTACTCTAGTAATCAGAGTAATTTGCGGGAACGGAAGTGATGCGGTCGAAGGGCTTTGAGGGAATGAGGTGCTCGATTGCCGGCGTACTCGACGCCGTCGGCGACCGCTGGGCCGTGTTGATCCTGCGCGATCTCTCGCTGGGGCTGAGCAAATATGAGGAGTTGAGGAAGTCGACCGGTGTTACGCATGCGACGCTCTCGGACCGGCTGAGGCATCTGGAAGAAAACCACTTGATCGAGCGGCGGCAATACCAGACGGGCCCGGATCGCTACGAATACATCCTCACACGGAGAGGGTGGGACATCGTCCTGGTGATTCAGGCGCTTGCCCAGGTCGGGGACAAGTGGGCCATTGCAGGCGACGCGGGACCGCCGCTCAAGTTTATCAACAAGAACAGCGGACGTCCGGTGAAGGTCGCGTTGATCGACGACAAGTCGGGGGAGGTGGTGCGGCTGCGAGACGTCCGGCCGCAGGCCGGGCCAGGCGCCGACGATCTCGTGCGGTGGCGACTGGCCAAATTCGATCAAAGATGATGTCGGTGTTGCTAAACATTCGTGCGACATGGTGCCGCCCAACCATATGGACGAGGCGGTCCATGGCTTCTGCGAGGCGCCATAGAAAGCGGAGCCACGGCGGCCAGCACCCGGTATGAGAATTCGCGACCAATCGTGCGGTGCCACCCACGAAGGAGAAGCGCACGCCTATATCATCGGCTAGGGCCTGGAGCTAGCCGGTGTTCCGGCGGAGCGAAAGGATCGTGTCCGTGCTTGCCTCGCGCAAGCCGGACTGGAGGGTTTCGGCCATGCCTACCCCTCCGCATCGTCGGGCGGCATGCGCCAGCGCGCCGCCTTGATTCGAACCCTGGTCGTCGAACCGCAGGTCCTGCTGATGGACGAGCCGTTCGGCGTGCTCGACACCAGCACCAAGATCGACATGCACGATGTGCTGTTTCGCATCTGCGAGCGTGAGCAGCAGACCGTGCTGTTCGTGACCCATGATCTCGGCGAGGTCCTGACGATGGCACGATCTCAACCTTCTGTCCGAACCGCGTGATCCCGATCGGTTGGTCTCGGCCGGTGGTGGCGCGTAACGACGAGACAGCACGAGTGGCATCGAACGACGGGATCAGCGCGTTCCTGATCTCTGACGGTATTTGAAGCTACGCCGCGCCAGGGCGGGAATGGCGATCCTGGTCACTTGAGCAGCGCTGATCAGTCGATTGACTCCGATAGTTCGCGCAATCACCAGGATGCGAGCGGGTCGAATTTTTCTGTGAATTCAAGACCGAAGAATTGCGGCGGGTATACCGTCGGCATTTGTCCGTCAAACTGCTTAATTTGTGCTGGCGAATCAACGACGAAAAGTCGTTTGAAATGATAGCGTGGGAGTAGGGGGATAGCGGCGCTATCGCCCGATTGGCCCTGTTGATGCCATCGGAGCAATGCTCTGCCACTCGCCAATGAGAACCGCTTTGGTGCAGACGTCCCGGTGCGGATGACGGATGTTAGGAGGGTATCTCCTGTGCGATCTCCCACATATGACCGGATGGGTCGGAAAAGGCGGCGGTGCGGCGACCCCAGGGACGATCGATCGGGCCGTTCACCAAGTCTACGCCGTTTTGCCGGAGCCTCTCACAGGCATCATCGACATCGCCGACTCGAATGGTCATGAGCATGCGAGGTCCGGCGCTCGAAGCAGCCGGCACCACCGGCTGCACAAGCTGCAGTGCCTCCGTCTCCTGTAGCAAATTGACCATTACGCCACCGAGCCCGATCACGCTGCATACGGCGTCGGAATAGATCGGCCTGGCGTCGAACACGGACTCGTAGAATGCCCTCGCGCGCGCGAGGTCGTCAACGAAGAGGGTCACGCACTCTAGATTGTTCAAGCTTTTCATTCGCAGGGCCTCAGTTGACAGGGCAGTCGAGTTTCTTTTGACAAAAAGATAACAACGTATTTGAGAATAATGAAGCAGTACCATGATAGTATCTGGCGGCGAACCGAACGGAGAGTACCTTGTTGACCGATACGGGACTTCCGAAGCTTAAGCCTGGCAAGAAGCTCTACAAGCGCGGCGACCGCGACGGCATGTACGTTACCGTCCTGCCCATCAATAGGCGCAAGCAGATCTGCGAAAGTGGCGACCACTCGATCAAGGTGGTGCATTGATGCGCGCCGCGTTGAAAGTGGTACTGGCCGCAATATTTGTGATGCCGGCTGCGGTGGCTCTGGCGAAGTCTCCGGACTGCGCGAGTTGGCCCACGAACATGGCCCTCGTGCACCTCAAGAACGCCGGCCTGATCGATATTCCATCCGTGATCGAGGCGCAGACCAAGGCCGTTCGTCTCGCATCCGAAAAGATCGGCAAGGACCTCCACCAGGAGGTTTACGACATCACGTTTCACACCAAGGATGGCAAGACAATCGAGGTCATCACGAAAAGCCAGGCATCAAGCGAGGAATGCTCGATGAGCGGCGTCGACGTCTATGTGGTCGCGAAGAAAATCGGCGGGTCGGCAGAGCAGTCATCTGACGGCAGGGCCCAAAAGTGATCCGGCTGACCGAAAGCTCAAGAACGAGGGCGGGATGACGATTGAGCCAGAGCGGGCCGAGCGCTAGCATCGCGTTATGGACGCCGAACGACGAATTGAGAGCTTGGAAGCAGCGCTTGGGGCCAGCTTGCCCGTGACGTATCTCGCCTTCCTGCGGTCACACAGGGAAGAGCCGTCTCGTCCGGTTCAGGTCGTCTCGACCAATCCAGACTACTGGGATGTGAGCTGCATCTTCGAAATCGGGGACGCTGAAGACTACCTCCAACTCGATGGTTGTTATGAACTGGTTGGCGACGTCCTTCCCGAAGGGATGCTGGCAGTTGGCGAAGACCAAGGTGGTAACCTCTACCTTTTGGATTGCCGCATGGGTCCGAGCACCGGAGCCATCTATTGGTGGGATCACGAACAGGAGCCTGGCGAGGACCGCGTGGAGTTGGTCGCGACGAGCTTCCCGGAGTTTCTCGCCGTTCTGGTCCCCGATTCATAGCAGCACGCGCGTGGGCGCCGACGATCAACTTCGCTGTCAGGTCGATGCCCAGCGGCCGGTTTGGAGCTGCTGAAGCCCGCCGCCAAAAGCGAAATCCGTCGCATTCGTATTGGGGCTTGCTGCTGCTGCGCGGCAGCCTCGCCTCGGATACTCGCGCGTCCGCTCCGCACAAGCCGCACCGCGATTTCGTCAAGAAGTCGTTCAATGCTGTGAGCCGCGGGAGCAAGACGAACGGAGACATCGCATGGGCACAGGCAAACTGATCGGAAAAGTCGCGCTGGTGACCGGAGCGTCATCCGGGATTGGAGCAGCAACGGCCGTGGCTCTTGCAGCCGAAGGAGCGCGCGTGGCGATCGCAGCCCGGCGCATGCAGCGCTTGGGAGATCTTGCGGAGCGGATACGCCAAGCCGGCGGCCAGGCGCTTCCGCTCGAAGTCGATGTTTCGGACGAGGCGCAGGTCTCGGCGATGGTGCTGCGCGCTATCGAGGAGTTTGGGCGGCTCGACATGTTGCTCTGCATAGCCGGCGTTGGCGTCGCCGCGCCGTTCCAGAACACCACGACAGCTGAATACCGTCAGATGATCGACGTAAACTTCCTGGGGCTGCTCTACCCGATCCATGCCGCGCTGCCGGGAATGAAGCGGCAAGGTTCGGGGCATATCGTGATCCTCTCATCCGGCACCGGACGCTATATCCATGCCTCAACGGTCTATTCCGGGACCAAGCATGCTGCCAGCGCCATGGCGGAATCGCTTCGACGCGAAGTCGGGAAGGACGGCATCCGCGTCACGACGATCGAGCCGGGGGCCGTCAAAACCGAGTTTGTCGCGCAGATGCGTCCCGATGTCCGCCAGGCGGTGGAGACCAGACTGGGAGACATGGAGCAGCTCGAGAGCGAGGACATCGCCGCTGCCATCCTCTACGCGGTGACGCAACCGCCCAGGGTCAACGTCAACATCCTCACGCTTTATCCCACCCAGCAGGCCTGAGCCCGCCGTCATGCCGGGTAACAAACATTCAGGGATTTGCCGCATCCTGATCGGCGCGGGCATCCCGGCGCGGTCGATTGTGCGGGAGTGAAGGGTCGCGCGCTGCTTTCGCGGGGAAGGCGTCACGGCTTCACGAACCGATAGGCGAAGCGATCGGTGTTGCCTTTGATGGCGGGATCGAACACCTTGATCGTGTGCGGGTCGTCCTTGTTCGCGAGCAGGGTGCTTTGTGCGTCCAGCACGAAGCCGGCCGCCTCCACCTCCTTGCGAACGGATGCAGGCTCGATCCGATGCAGCGACTGGGCCTCGCTCGTGCCCGCCCCGAGCGCGGCGGCGTGGTCGACGATGACGTAGCACCCGCCGGGCTTCAGCCGCTCGTAGACGGCTCGATTGAATTGGGCCGCCGTCGCGCCCCGGGCCTGGATCAGTGCGGTGTGGAGATCGTGGTAGAACAGGTGCAGCCACAGCACATCCGCCGGTCGCGTGACCTCCGGCATCGCCACGAGGTCCGCCGAGACGGCTTCGACGTTGTCTCGACCCGGCTCCCTTGCAAGCGCCTGGATGCGACCGAGCGGATCGTTCTTGAAGTGGGCCACTTCGGCCGGCACGAAGCTGTCAACCCGTCCTTAGCCTCCCACGATCTCGGAGAAGAGACGGGTCCAGTCGCCATCGCCTGGGTAAACGTCGATGACGGTGGAGCCCGCATTGATGCGTGCGAACCGGATCAACTTGGACAGCTTGGATTGGTCGTACATCTGGATCTCCTTTAGGCTTAGGCATTCGACACGCGCGCGACTCGTGCCAGTGCCTGCGTGTCGATGTATTCCCTGATGTTCGTCAGTTTGCCGTTGCGAACGGTGATGGCGAAGACCCAGTCGTCCCTAAACGTCTTGTTCGTGGCTTTGATCTTCCCCTTCGCGAAGCCGACGACCAGGACCCGGTCGCCTTGCGCGACGAACTCCCGGGGTTCGGTGGACGTTTCGACCGACCTGGATGCCGTCTCCAGCAGATCCGTCACCCCGTCGTGCCCGCGATGCGTTCCGGCCAGCGGCCAGTCCTCGCCCGGAATGATCCACTCGATGTCCTCAGTGACCAGCGCCAGCAGAGCCTCTCTGTCGCCACGGCCGATCGCGGCGAAGAAGTCCTTCACGGTCTGGATGTTCTTCTCGATACTCATGGGAATTTCTCCGTTTCGCTCGGATCGGATCGCGCGCGATCCGATCGCATGCTTCGTGTCCCCGTGTTCATCAGCCGAACTTGACCAGATCCTTGAAGATCAGGTGGCCCCAGCTGTTTCCGCGCGCCTGCACGAGCAGTCCGCCTTCGGAAAGCCCGCCGAGTTTGATCGGCGCGAAGCCGAGCTTTTCCGCAAGCGCGACAATTTCCGCTGCGGCAGCGTCGTCGTCGCTCGCCAGGAATACGACTCTCCTGCCACCATGGACGGCCGGATCCTGGCCAAGCACGGCAGCACCCAAATGGTTGAAGCCCTTGACCAGTCGACCGCCGGTGAAGGCTTGCGCGAGGGCCTTGGAAGAAGGTCGTCCTCCCAGTTTCTCAGGCGGCACGCCGTAGGCATTGGTCACATCGACGATCGTCTTGCCCTGCCAGGTGGGCAGCGCCTTCGCGACATCCTGGTGCGACTCGAAACGGACGGCCAAAACGATGATGTCCGCCTTGACGGCGTCCGCCAGCTTTTTGGGAATGATCGTGGGTCCGATCGCGGCCGCGGCGGATGCAAAGCTTTCCGGGTCGCGCGTGGTTGCAACGGATACTTCGATGCCATTGCGGGCAAACGCCCTGGCCAGGGCCTGGCCGATATGGCCGAAGCCGATAATTGCGTAGCTCATGATGTTTCTCCGATCTTGTGTCGATGGCGCGGTCAGACCTGCGCCATGCCGCCATCGACGGCGAGATCCACGCCGGTGACGTAAGAACTTTCATCGGAGGCGAGGAACGTGACGGCAGCCGCGATTTCCTCCGGCTTGCCCCTGCGACCCATCGGGACCTGTGAAGCAAATCCGGCGGCGGCTTGCTTGGCTTGCTCGGCGGTCAAGCCCGTCGTTGTTTCCAGGGCAGGGGTTTCGGTTGGTCCGGGGCTCATCGTGTTGACACGGATCTTGCGGTCCTTCAGCTCCAGCGTCCAGGCGCGCGAGAAGCTGCGCACCGCCGCCTTGCTCGCGGCGTAGACGCTGAACCCTGGCAACCCCTTCACGTTCGACACCGAAGAGTTCAGGATGATCGAACCGCCGTCCCTGAAGAGGGGGAGGGCCTTCTGCACGGTGAAGAACAGCCCCTTCACGTTGACGTCGAAGGTCTGGTCGAAATGGGCCTCGGTAGCCATCGCGAGCGGTGCGATCGTTCCCGCGCCCGCGTTCGCGAAGAGAATGTCGATGTGACCATGTTTCTCTTTCACGACGGCATAGAGCCGGTCCAGATCTTCCAGGCGCGACACGTCGCCGATGACCGTCGTCACGTTTCTCTCGATGAAGGCCGTGGCTTCCTTCAGTTCTTTCTCGCGTCGTCCGGTGATCACGACATGCGCGCCTTCGTCCACGAAGCGCTTGGCTGTGGCCAGCCCGATCCCGCTGCTGCCGCCGGTGATGACTGCGATCTTGCCTTCTAGTTTTTTCATGATCTTTCTTCCTTCGTTGTGTGTGTGGGCCAGGCGCGGGACTGCGCCGGGATCAGAGTTGCGCCAGGCCGCCGTCGACGGCGACTTCGCTGGCGGTCATGAAGCTGCTGTCCGACGAGGCGAGAAAGGCCGCGACGGCTCCGATCTCCGAGGGATCGGCCATGCGCTGCAGCGGAGTCATCGCGGCGAAGACCTTCTGTCCCTCTTCGCCCAACGCTTCCTTCGCGAGTTCGGTCGCAGTCGCCCCGGGCGACAGCACGTTGACGCGGATGCCGCTGCCCTTCAGGTCCTCCGCCCAGGTCCGCGCGAGGTTACGCACGGCCGCCTTGCTCGCGCTGTAGGCGCTCATGGCCGGCGCGCCCGTGGTGCCGGCGCTCGATCCGGTCAGGATGATCGAACCGCCCCGGCGCATCAGCGGCAGCGCCTTCTGCACCGTGAAGATCGTCCCCTTCACATTGGTGTCGAAGGTTTCGTCGATATGCGTGGCGGTGATCTTGCCGAGCGCAAGCTGGCTTCCCGCGCCGGCATTGGCGAAGACGATGTCGAGGGTTCCGCGCTCAGCCTTCACCGCCGCGTAGAGTCGGTCGAGGTCGGGCTCATCCGAGACCGAGCCCTTCACCGCGCGGGCATTGGGCCCGAGGGCGGCGACGGCCGCGTCGAGCGCTTGCTGCCGGCGGCCGAAGATGAAGACGAAGGCGCCGTCCTCGATGAAGCGCCTTGCCGCGGCGCGGCCGATGCCGGTCGCGCCACCCGTGATGACTGCAACCTTGCCGTCAAGCTTTCCCATAATTTCTCCTGTCGTGGTGCCGGGACAGCATCTGCCCCCGACGTCCCCGACATAGGTCCGCCGGCGTCAGGCGTTGAGTGCGGAAGCGCGCACATCGGTGGTGCAAAATCGATCCGGCCGCGCGTCCGACGCCAGCCGCGACGGTCCGCCGTTCGGAACTGGGTCGTATTTGTCGGAACTGGCTATGATGACCCCTCGGACTGCTGTAGGAGGCGTCAGATCCGGGCTTTGGAAGGCGCACCGCGCGGTGCGGGATTGCACCATGATCGACTGGGATGACGTTCGCTATTTTCTAGCCGTCGCGCGCGGAGGCTCGGTGCGGGCGGCCGCCGAGCACCTCGGTGTGAACCACGCGACCGTGCTGCGACGCATCGCCCAGCTCGAGGAACGCCTCGGGGTGCAGATGTTCGAAAAGCTGCCTTCGGGCTACCGCCTGACGGCTGCGGGCGAGGAGGTCCTCGAATTCGCGGACCAGATGGAAGCCTCCTCACACCTGCTGGAGACGCGTGTGTTCGGGCGCGACCAGAGCGTGCGTGGGCGTCTGCGGGTGACGCTGGCGCCGCCGCTTGCGACGCACCTGCTGATGCCCGATTTCGCCGATTTTGCGCGCCTGCATCCTGATATCGAGATGGATATCTTGTCGGCCGGCGAGCTGGCTAATCTGACCAACCGGGAGGCCGACGTCGCGATCCGCGTCGTCTATGACCGCAAAACCCTCCCGCAAAATCTTCACGGCATGAAGGGACCGGAGCTGTTCGGCGCCGTCTACATATCCAGGGATCGGCTGGCCGCCTGGCGCGCGGGCGCGCCTGATCCCTTGCGCTGGATCGTCATCAGCATGCACGGCATCCCGGACTGGGCCAGCGCGGGCGAGGTCCGCACCACGGGCGTTCCATTCAGGACCTCAGACGCCGGGACGCAGATCGCTGCGGTCCGGCAAGGGCTCGGGATCACGACGCTGCCGTGCTTCGTCGGCGATGCCGACCCCCTGCTGGTGAGGGTGCCGGGCACCGAGCTACACATGTACGGAACGGTTTGGCTCCTCACACAGGGCGAGACACGCAAGACCAAGCGCGTGCGGCTCTTCACCGAGTTCGTATCCCGCAGGCTCGCCGCGTACGCGCCGCTTCTCGCGGGGCTGTCCGTATCGCGCGACTGACGGGGCAGGTCGGTCCATTCGGATGCCGTCCGGTGGTCGGCCGGGAATGCCTTGAAATACAAGCCGCCCTCCAATATGACTACTGTAGTCATATTGGAGGACTCATGCGAGAGATTCAGCTTCGTGACGCAAAGGCTAACCTCTCCGCGGTCGTCGATGAAGCGGTCGATGGCAAGCCCGCGATCATCACGCGTCACGGTAAAAAGCAGGCGGTGGTCTTGAGCTATGAGGAGTGGCGGCGTCTGTCGCAGGTGCCGAGCTTCGGGCGCCTGCTGATGGCGGCCCCCGTGCGGGCGGGCGATGTGCCGACGCGTAATCGCGCCAAGCTGCGCAAGACCGACTTCTGAGACGTGTATCTCGTCGATACCAATGTCATATCTGCCGCCTCGCCGAACCGGCCGACGCCTGCGGCACTCGTCGCGTGGATGGATGCGCAATCCGCCTCCTTGTTCTTGTCCGTCGTGACGATTGCGGAGGTTGAGGACGGAATAGCCAAATTGCGACGCGAGAAAGCCACGCGCAGGAGTAGAGATTTGGCTCAACGGCTGGAAGCCGTGCTGCACCTGTATGAGGATCGAATCCTGGCGTTCGATACCCCCACTGCGCGGATCGCCGGACAATTGTCGGACCGCGCGCGAGGGCAGGGGCATTCTCCGGGATTTGCCGATATCATGATTGCCGCAACTGCGCGTCAGCACTCGTTGACGGTCTTGTCACGCAACGCGAGGCATTTCCTGCCGCTCGGCGTACCCGTGCATGATCCCTTCGACGAGCTGCCGCCGTCCTGATCATCGCGCAGGCATAGGGAGGGCGTGGCCTCTAATTGGCTGCCCACCGCTACTCCGCCCCAACCGAACCCGCCTGTCGCTGAGCCGCGATCAGCATCTCCACGAACGCCGTCACCTTGGGCGGCCGGAAGCGGGCCGCGGGGTAGACCGTGTGAATGCCGCCGGATGGCAGTTGCCATTGCGGCAGGATGTGAATGAGGCGGCCCGCCGCGAGATCGTCGGCCACCAGGAAGTCTGGCAGCACCGAAAGGCCGCCGCCGGCGAGCACGGCCGCGAGTACCCCCGGCGTCGTGTCGATCGCGATGCTTGCTTGCAGCCGCACAGCGCGTCGATCGAGATCGCCGCGCGAAAACTGCCACAGCAGCGGCTCGCGCAGCGCCATGTTGGCGATGAACGGCAGCGTGACGATGTCGTCGGGATCGCGCGCGGCGGCGATCCGATCCGTGAACGCGGGAGCGCCGACCAGACATTGCCGGAACGATCCGGTCTTGCGCGCCTGCAGGCTGGAATCGACCAGCCAGCCGACACGGATCGCCATGTCGATCTGGCCTGAGGCGAGATCGACCGTCTGATCTTCGAGCGTCAACTCCACGCGGCAGTTGGGATAGCGCGCCGCGTAGGCGGTGACGACGGCAACGACGACGGCCGTGCCGTAGTCGTTGGGCGCCGTGATCCGCAATGTGCCGGTCGGCTCGGCGGCTGCCTGGGCGAGCTCGTCGAAGGCATCCTCCGCTTCGCGCAGGATCATGACGCAGCGCGCATGAAACGTCCGGCCCGCCTCGGTCGGATGGACCCGGCGCGTCGTGCGCACGAGCAGGCTGGTGCCGAGGTCGCGCTCCAGCTGCGCCACCTGCTGGCTCACCACGGCCTTGGTGATGCCGAGCCGTTCGGCTGCCCGCGTGAAGGATCCGGTGTCCACGACGGCTGCGAAATAGGCGAGGCGGTTCAGGTTCATGGCTCGTCCGGTCATCTATTGTCAGTCAATAGCATACATTCTGTATATTCTGTTGATATTTATCTACCAATGTGCGCGTGCCACATTGCGGTTCAAGGAGATCGCCATGTCCGCGCCCATTCCCATCACCTACCTGTTCGATCCGCTCTGCGGCTGGTGCTACGGCGCCGCCGCGCTGCTCGAACAGCTCGTCGCCCGGCCGGATTTCGCTGTCGAACTTGCGCCGACAGGCCTGTTTGCCGGCGAGGGCGCGCGTCCGATGGACGACGGCTTTGCCGCTTATGCCTGGAGCAACGACCAGCGGATTTCGCGCTTGAGCGGCCAGCCCTTCAGCGAAGCCTATCGCCGCGATGTGCTGGGCGACCGCACGCGCCTGTTCGATTCCGGCCCGACGACACTGGCGCTCACGGCAGTCGCGCTCATGGCCCCGGATCGGGAGTTCGCGGCGCTGAAGGCCTTCCAGCTCGTCCGCTATGTCGAGGGCCGCGACAGCACGGATATCTCCGTTCTGTCGGACGTGCTGCGCACGATGAATTTGCCTGAGGTTGCCGCGCGTCTGGCGAGCCCCGACACCGCATTGATCATCGCCTACCGCGCGCGCCTGGAGGCTGCGCGTGCCGAGATGCGCCGGTTCGGCGTCAACGGTGTCCCGGCCCTCATCGTAGGGACGGGCCATGATCGCCGCCTGATGCAGGCGAGCGCGCTGTTCGGCAGCCTCGACGTCCTCGTCGACGGACTCAAGGCGGCCTGAGCGCCGCGCTCAACAGAGACCGGACCATCCAGTTTGAATTTCGCGATCCCAGACCAGCACCAGGAGACCAACATGCCGACAAGGAGAACCATCATGAAAACCACTCTCGCCGCGGGCGCCGCCGCACTCTTCGCACCCGCAGGGCTTGGCCATGCCGCCGGCGGGCTCACCTGGAAGCATTTTCCAGCCGGACAGAACGGTTTCTTCCGGGCTCCCGTTCTGGTGTCCGGGCCGAGCGAAGCCGTACTGATCGATGGCGGCTTCACGCTGTCAGATGGCAAGGCTGTCGCAGACGCCATCAAGGCCACCGGCAAGAAGCTCACCACCATCTACATCACCCAGTCGGACCCGGATTATTACTTCAGCCTCGGCGCCATCAAGGCGGTCTTCCCCGAGGCACGCGTGCTGGCGGCGCCCGCGACGGTGGCGGCCATTAACGCCAGTGTGGAAAAGAAGCTTGCGGTCTGGGGACCGCAGCTCAAGGCGAACGGCCCGCAGGTGCTCGCCGATGTGGTGATCCCCGAAGCGTTCGACGGCAAGACGCTCAGCGTGGACGGCGAGAGCATCGAGATCGTCGGCGCAGACGGCCTGGTCAACCGGCGCTATCTGTTCGTGCACTCGCTCAACGCGGTGTTCGGCGGCGTGCTGATCTTCTCCGGCGTCCATGTCTGGACCGCCGACACGCCGACCAAGGAGCAGCGCGGGGCCTGGATCGCCAATCTCGAAAAGATCGCGGCGCGCAAGCCGGCGATTGTCGTGCCCGGCCATCTGTCGGTGGATGCGAAGACCGACCTGTCCGGTGTCGAGCACACCATCGCTTACCTCAAGGCGTTTGACGAAGAGCTGGCCAAGGCCAAGGATTCCGCCGCGCTCAAGGCAGCGATGGAAGCGCGCTTCCCCGGCCTCGGCATGGGCGTTGCGCTCGACATCGGCGCCAAGGTCGCCACCGGCGAGATGAAGTGGGGCTGAGATGGCTCGCAACCTCGATCTGATCCGCGCCACCTATGAGGGATCATCGTCGGAACAGAACGGCCGGAATCTCCTGGCCGCTCTCGCTCCCGATGCCGCGTGGACCGAAGCGGAAGGGTTTCCGTACGCGGGCACCTATGTCGGACCCGACGCGATCATATCAGGCGTATTCCGGCGTCTCGCCACCGAATGGACCGGCTACCGCGCCGATGTTCACACCTATCTCGAAGACGGCGACCGCGTCGCCGCCTTCGGCGTCTACTCCGGGACCTACAAGGCGACGGGCAAATCCATGCGCGCCAATTTCGCGCATCTCTATCTGCTGAAGGACGGCAAGATCGCCAGCATGACGCAATATGTCAACACCGCGATGGTGCAGAAGGCGTTGGAGCCTGCCGGCCACTGAGAGCCGGCTGACGTCGGCATGTACGAGAGAGGGAGCCCGCGACATGCGGGCTCCCCTTTTTCGTTCCGGCGCCTGCTAGATCTTGATGAAGTTGTGCGCGGCCAGCGCGCCGAAGGGCAGTGTTGCCAATCGTCCGCCGACCTCGAGCGAGCCCAGATCCACCGGGAAGAAGCCGGTGCCTTCGATGAGTTTGCGAACCTCGGCCTTTGCGGCAGCGTCATCGCCCGAATAGAACAGTACGTGCCGGCCACCCGCAACGTCCGGATTCGACAGCGCCGCGACGTCCTTGACCACGCGGGCGCCCGGAACGAACTGGCTGAAGACCTCGCTCGAATGCTTGTCGCCGAGATCGACGGCCTTGATGCCGTAGGCCGCGAGCGGGTTGCTCGGGTCCTTCGCATCCGCCGAGTTGGGATCGAGGAATTCCACCGGATTGGTGGCGTCGACGACGATGCGACCGTTCCAGGCCGGCAAGCGGCTGAACACCTTCTCCACATCAGTCCAGCGGATGGCGGCGATTACGATATCGGCGCCGGCTGCCTCTTGCACGGTGCCGGCCTTGATTGAAGGGCCGAACTCCTGAATCAGCGACGCCAGCGATTCCGGTCCGCGGCTGTTGGAGATAGTGGCCGAGATGCCTTTCCTGGCGAGAGCGCGTGCGAGGTTCGAGCCGAGGGCGCCAGAACCGATGATACCAATACTCATGATGGACTCCTGTGAGGTGAGGGGCTTGAAAGAAGGACCGCCAGCGCCCCGAAGGCTGGTCGGTCGTTACTGATCGATGCCGTTCGGCATTGAAGATATTATGTGTCGATGACACGATTACATTTAAGAGCAAAACAAATCACCAGGCGAGCGGAATGGAGAACTTGCCCAGCCGCGCCACCTCGGCTGCAACATCCGCCACTGTCGTTTTTGCGAGTTCAGCCTCGAGCGCTTTGCGCGCGCGGTCTAGGGCGGGTTGTATCGCCGCGATGATATTGCCGCCGACCGCGCAACTCTCGCAGGGCGGGGTCCGGTGCAGCGAAAACAGCTCGGTGTCCTCGACCGCCGCATAGACATCGAGCAGCCGTATCTTCTTTGCCGGTTTCGCCAGCAAGGAGCCGCCACCCGCTCCGAGCTGCGAACGCGTCAGCCCGGCATCGCTCAGGCGGGACAAAAGCCCGCGGATGACGACGGCACCGGTGTTGGCCGACCAGGCGAGATCCTCGGACCGCAGCGGCTTTCCGTCGCTCACGGCAAGTCCGGTGAGGATATGAACGGCAACGGCGAAGCGGGTGCTGGTCGGCATGACGATCTCGTTTGTGTGTAACCATCACTATTACACACTTTCGGCGATGTCAACACTGGTGCGTCTGCAAGCGGCTGGATGCGCGGCTGTGCCGGAGCTAAAGGCCAGCGCCTTTGGCGACGCGCGTGCACGAGGTCATGGATATGACCACCGGCCCCGTCTATACCGAGGTCGCACGACAGGACAGAGCGATGATCGTATGCTCGCAGTCATCACGGTGAAGATATGACTGCCGACGATCTTGGATTTGACGTGAGGAGCCATGGTGGTTTCGGAAGACAACAGATCTCTCGCCCGCTATTTGAGAGATGCTACGCAGGGCTCACCGACGGTTACGAAATATTGGGATGATGCCCACGTCTGCGACGTCGATATCATGATCATCAAGAACGTCCCGGCAGGAGGCGTTTCCACCTATGCCAGCCTCGCGCTCTCCGACGCGAAGACAGGCCTGACGTCCGGCGGCAAGGCCCTGGGCGTCGAGATTTTGCTGGCTCTGGCGACGGAATGCGCCGAGGGCGCCAACATGATCGCGACCTGCGCTTTCAGCATCAAGAAGGGCGAAATCACACCCTTGCCCGGCGTCGTCATTCCGCGAGCCCTGGAACTGTATGGCGAAGGGCGCGAGATGAAGCACGCCATGCTCATCTCTCCGTTCTTGTGGAACCTTGAAACACAGTCCTTCTCGGCCAAGTCCGTCGCCTGGCTGCAGGTGCTACCTATTTCGGACGCCGAGCGGGACTACGCGCTGGCGAACGGGCCCGAAGCGCTGGAGGATCTGTTCGAGGACCGACAGATCGACGTATTCGATATCGATCGTCCCAGCGCTCTTTGATACCTTGACCGCCGCTATCCTCGTGGACGCCTGCGACTCGCCTGGCCCGAAGGGTATCGCTTCGCGTCTCGCTACCGCGGCGCCAGCCCCGCGCCGTTTTGAAATGCCAACAGCCCAATGCAGAAAATCGCTGCGCCAACCCACAGCACCACCGGCACCAGGTACGGCGACGAAATGACCTCCAGCACCGGGAATGCTTTGTCTGAAACAAACCTTCTGTGCGCCACCCATGCGGTTGCGACGAGGGGCGTAAAGGCGACAACGAAGTAAAGCGCCCCCAGGACCCAGCCAAAGGCGGTCAAATCCCTGGATCGCGTGACCTCTCCCGCAAAGCCAAGCGCGGCAATTGACACGAACGCGCCCAACGCGCTGATGAGGAGCTCGGCAGCCAGGACGACGATGGATAGAGTTGCATTCATGCTTGGATTCCGTTTGCGAATGAGAATTCCCCGAAGCCGCAGCCCGGATGGCCGCTGACCGCATCAGCCACGATTGAAGTCCTCGAGATCGCGGATAAAGCGTTCGAAGTCGGGCGTCAGCTCGTGCATGTTCGGGAAGTCGGCTCGAAGGGGAACGCCACTTGTGGGTCAAGGGGGTTCCGACAGTTTAGCGCGGAGAGGAAGGTGCTTGCAATCGGCGTGGTCATTCGAACTAGGATTGGCCAGACTCGGCCAAACCGCAAGATCGGTCGAGCGTGTCATTGCCGTCAGCGACTAGATGGAGCCGCCACGGAGGAGGGACGATGAAGGCGGCGCTGCAAAACTATCAGGACCGGATGCGACGGGTGCTGGATCATATCGATCGGCATCTCGACGGTGATCTGGATCTGGACACGGTGAGTGCTGTTGCGGCTTTCTCAAAGTATCATTTCCACCGGCAGTTCTCGGCAACCTTCGGATTATCAGTGCATCGCTATGTCCAGCTGGCCCGCATGAAGCGCGCTTCGCATCAACTAGCCTATATGGACGCCCTTGATGTGACGGAGATTGCGATGGATGCCGGTTACGATGCACCGGATGCCTTCGCTCGCGCCTTTCGGCAACGGTTCGGGCAATCGCCGTCTCCTTCCGGAAGTCTCCCGACTGGGAGCCGTGGCTTGCGGCCTTGGGGCCTCTCGACAATGCCAGGAGCAAGCTCATGCAGAAGATTTTTACCACCAACGACGTGACGATCCGTGATGTGCCCCCGACGCCGGTGGCAATCATGGAGCATCGCGGCGACCCGGCGACGCTTCCCGCCACCATCCAGCGCTTCATCGCGTGGCGCAAGGCGGCGAACCTGCATCCCAGGACAAGTCCGACCTTCACTGTTTGGCATTCCGAGAGGCGTCCGGCGCAGCGGGACGAATACAGCATCGACCTTTGTGTCGGCACCGACCAGCCGATCGCGGCGAACGGCGAAGAGATCAAGACCGGCGAGATCCCTGGCGGGCGCTGCGCGGTGCTGCGCGTCGTCGGCTACACCGACAATCTGGAGCCTGCCGCGCTCTTTCTTTATCGCGACTGGCTTCCAGCCAGCGGCGAGGAAGCCCGCGACTTCCCGATCTATTGCCAGCGGCTGAGCTTCTTCCCGGAGGTGCCGGAGCACGAGACTGTTGCGGACGTTTTCTTGCCGCTGAAGTAGCGACCGCTGACGGCGGCCTGTCGCTTCCAATCACGGAAACCGACAGGCCGCCATTCCCCGATCAAGTCCGCCGCGATCCGCTCCCGCGTTCAACTCGGGAAACGGGTGGCAGCTCGCCGGTGCCTGATGTCTTGTTCGGATCCTGTTTGACATCAGGAGAGTCTCGCGGTGGAACTGGCAAACAAGACGATCATCATAACCGGCGCCAGCAGCGGTATCGGTGCTGCCGCGGCGTCGCTGTTCGCGTTCGAAGGCGCCGATGTGGTGCTCGGGGCTCGTCGCGTCCCCGAGCTGCAGGCGGTTGTTGCAAGCATCGAGAGCGCCGGAGGGCGCGCGACTTTTCTTGCGGGCGACGTTCGGGACACCGGCTATGCTGCCCGCCTTGTCGAGCACGCCGTCACGACGTTCGGAAAACTTGACGGCGCTTTCGACAATGCCGGCATCGTCGGCGAGATGACGCCGGTCCCCGAGATGAGCGTCGAAAACTGGACCGATGTGCTCGCGGTGAATCTCACCTCGGCGTTCCTCAGCGCAAAGGCGCAGATCCCGGCGCTGCGCAAGCAGGGCGGCGGTTCGATCGTTTTCACGTCGTCCTTCGTTGGGTTCAGCAACGGCGGCATGCCGGGAATGGCGGCGTACGCAGCCTCCAAGGCAGGACTGATCGGCCTGGCTCAATCGCTGGGCGCCGAGCATGCGGCCGAAGGCATTCGCGTCAACGCGCTTCTGCCTGGAGGGACCATCACCCCGGCGGCAGGCGAAGGAAATCCCGACGCCCTGAATTTTATCGCCGGGCTCCACCCGATGAAGCGGATGGCGAGTCCCAAGGAGATCGCGCAGGCGGCGGTTTTTCTCCTGAGCGACCGGGCATCGTTCATGACGGGCAGTCCCATGACGGTTGACGGTGGCATGTCGGTGCGCCTGACCTGACGACGAACCCGCCAAGCGCACGACGACGGTCACCTCGGCGCAAACACGGGATGTTCGCCACCAATCGCCATGATACGAAATCCCGTCGTTCGCTTCCGGAGCCCAATATTGATGTCCGCCGCCACCGCCCCGACTCAGCCGCCCGCAAGCGCCGCCGAAACCGATCCCGAAACACTCGGCTGGATGAAAGGCTTCCCGCCTTCCCCCGACCGCACCATCAGTTTCCAGGACGGCTCGTTCCGCAGCTTCCCCGAGCTGCGCTGGGCCTGGAGCAACATCCGCCAGCTGGTGCCGACCGTGAACGTCTGGCGCGGGGCGGGGCCTGCGTCGGCGCTGCCGCGCGAGGACCACGACATCGGCGCGGTCGCCTGCGTCACGATGGACGGGCGTCCCATCACGTTCGCGAAGATGCTCGACGAGACTTACACCGACGGCATCGCCGTGCTGCACCGGGGCAAGCTGATCTATGAGCGCTATTTCGGCGCGTTGAAGCCGCACAAGCCGCATATCGCGATGTCGGTGACGAAGTCGTTCACGGGCGTGCTCGCCGGCATTCTGGTCGCCGAGGGCAAGATCGATCGGCAGGCGCCTGTCGCGGAGTATGTGCCTGAGCTGAAGGCCAGCGCCTTCGGCGATGCGCGCGTGCACGAGGTCATGGATATGACCACCGGGCTCGAATACACGGAGGTCTATACCGACAAGAACTCGCATGTGTGGGGACTGCGGCGCGCCAACGGCATGGCGCCGATTCCACCCGGCTATGACGGTGCGACCACCATCTTCGATTTCCTGGTCGCGCAGAAGAAGCAGGGCGAGCACGGCAAGGCCTTTGCCTACAAGACCGTCAACACCGACGCGTTGGCCTGGATCATCCGCCGCGTCAGCGGCATGACGTTGTCCGATCTGCTCTCCGAGCGGATCTGGCAGCCGATGGGCGCGGAGGAAGACGCGCATTACCACGTCGATCGCATCGGCACCGAAAGCGGCGGCGGCGGCCTGTCGACCACCTTGCGCGACCTCGCCCGCTTCGGCGAGACCATGCGCAATCACGGCCGCTTCAACGGCCGGCAGATCGTGCCTTCGTCTGTCGTCGAGGACATCGTGCGCGGCGGCGATCCCGAAAAATTCAAGCCGGCCGGCTACACCACGCTAACAGGTACGTCCTATCGCAATCAATGGTGGGTCACGCACAACGCCCACGGCGCCTATATGGCGCGCGGCGTTCACGGCCAGGGCATCTATATCGATCCCAAGGCCGAGATGGTGATCGCGCGCTACGCCTCGCACCCCGTAGCGGGCAACGCCGCCAACGACCCCGTGACGCTGCCGGCCTACATGGCGCTGGCGAAGCAGCTGATGGCGGGCGGGTGAGGCCGCCTCACGGCAGCTCCCGCCAGCGCATCGGCAAAATGCCGTCCTGCCTGAAGCTATCGAGGAAGCGGAAGCGGGCGGCTTGCGGATTGGGGCGGGATTCGATCGGTTTGCCCAGGATCTGCACGACGTCGTTCTCGTCATAGGCGGGCCAGGGTGGCAGGTCCGATCGGTTGGGATCGCCATGCGCGGCGAAATTGACCCAATAGGCCATCATGGTCCGCGCCAGCGCGCGGTCCTCTTCGGCCGGCGGTGCCGAGCTGCCGATCACCTGTTGCGGTGTCAGTGTGCCGAACACGAACGGAATTTCAGTGACGTGCGAGGCGATCGGCGTGTAATGCGAGGTATAGCTGAAGCGATAGCCGTAGACCGGCGCTTGTCGCCCGCGCCGATGCAGACGCAGCCACTGCCAGCATTGCTCCCCGACCACATAGTCGCCGTTAAGCGCCGCCGCGGAAGTCCTGGCCTCCGCGTCGGTCGCCGCGGGATAGACCCTCAGGAAATCGGCCATGCGCTCCTTGCCGAACATCGCCTCAGCCGCGGCGACAAAGGCTTGCGCCGATTGGTCGGGGAGTGACTGCGAACGGAAAGGAAATTCTTCGGCGGCATTCCAGCCTGCCAGCAGCGGGATGTGCATCTGTTCGCCGCGAAGGAATCGCCGTGCGGGCACATCAGGCACAACATGACCATCGATACTCGGCGAGAAGGCCGTCACGACCGGGCTGGTCCTGAAACTCCATGGCGCGGCTGCATTCAATCGATCGGCCGGCATGCTGCGCAAAGCTGCGATCGACCCGTTGCCCCGTTGCCGGGCAAAAGCCAGACCACGCGCGCGGGCTTCTTCAAAGCCCTGGAGTGGGCCGTGCTTGCCGTCCCAGAACGCGCCGCTCTGTCCAATGGCCTTGTGAAACAGTCCGTGCGCGAGCGGAGAGGCCATCAAGATGCCGACGGCCATGGCGCCGGCGGATTCGCCGAACAGGGTGACGTTGTCGGGGTCGCCGCCAAAGCCGGCGATGTTGGCCTTGACCCAGCGCAGCGCCGCCAGTTGATCCTGCAGGCCGTAATTGCCTGATGGCGCCTCCATGTCGAGATCGGGATGGGCGAGGAAGCCGAAGATGCCGAGGCGGTAGTTGAAGCTGACGACGACGACACCTTTCACTGCTAGCGCGTTGCCATCGGTTGCAGGATTGGCCGAGGAGCCGAACTGAAAGCCGCCGCCGTGAATCCACACCATCACGGGCCGCTTCTCATCCGCGCGCTTCGCCCCGGTCCAGACGTTGAGATAGAGGCAATCCTCGTCGCGCGGTCCCGGCCGCTGGTCGTTTTCGAGCGCCGATAGACAGCCCGCGCCGAACACGCGCGCATCGCGCACGCCATCCCAGGGCGCCGGCGGTTGCGGTGCGCACCAACGCAGAGGTCCGGCCGGCGGTGCTGCGTAGGGAATGCCTTTGAACGCGATCACGCCGCTTGCATCGCGCGGGCCGCCACGCACGAAGCCTGCTTGCGTGCGGACCACTCGTTGCAGCCCGGCTGCTGTCACACTTGTGGAACCATGCATGGTCACATCTCCAGGGCATTCGCACACAAAGCTTGGCCTTCATGGTTCGAGACGCCCGCCTGAGAGCGGGCTCCTCACCATGAGGATTTGCGATTGTGCCGCGAAACAAGACCTCATCCTGAGGAGCCCGCCGACGCGGGCGTCTCGAAGGATGGCCACAGCGAAACCGCTGCCACGCCGAGATCCTATCGACTTTCTTGTTCGCTCGATTTAGATATTCTGCCAATCGATTGCTAAAAACCGGCAAGCATGCGGCAGCCGCTCCGTTTTCCATGGCCTGATCTCGACGTGGATGATGTCTCCGCGCCCGTTATCGCGGTGCGCGTCGACGTGATCGGGACCAAGGGCGAGGTGCCCGATCACAGGCACCGGAAGGGGCAACTTGTCTTTGCGCTGGGAGGCGCCGTGACATGCCGCATTCCCACCGGTCTGTGGATGGTGCCGCCGCATTGCGCAGTGTGGGTGCCCGGGGGCATGCAGCACAGCAACCTCGCGACAGAAAATGCCCGGCTGTTCTTCGTCTATATCGAGCCTGACCGCGTGGACCTGCCGGATCGTTGCTGCACGCTCTCGATCTCCCCGCTGCTGCGTGAAGTGATCGTCGAATTGTCCGATCAGATCGCGGATGACGAGGCGAGGGTGGACCTTCTGGCCAGCGTCCTTCTGCGCGAGCTTCCCCGCATGCCCGTTCAGCAGCTTCATCTGCCGCTCTCGCCCGAGCCGCGGTTGAAGAAGATTGCCGCAGCGCTGGCGAAAAACCCTTCCGATCGCAGGACGCTGGCCGAATGGGCCGATCGCGTCGCGCTGAGCGAGAGCAGCCTCGCGCGTCTCGTCGTCCGGGAGACGGGCTTGAGCTTCGGGCGCTGGCGCCAGCAATTGCATCTGATCGTCGCCTTGCGGGAGCTGACGTCCGGCGCGAGCGTCCAGCAGGTGTCCGCCGATCTCGGCTACGACTCCGTCGCGGCCTTCATCACCATGTTCAAGAAGGCGCTCGGCAAACCGCCGGGGAAATATCTGAGCGGCATTTTCCCTGAATATAAGAGTTGACTTATATTAGCTTCAACCGATATTCATCCTGGCACGAAACGACGAGGAGGAGCGCCATGGAGATCGACGTCGTCAGGGTATTGGGGCTGGTTACGCGTTCGGTGAGGAATTTCGACAAGGACGGGAAAGCGGCCAGTGCGGTGATACTGACGCGGCTTTACGAAACCAGCGTCGACGATCTCTGGGACGCAGTGACCAGCGAACAACGCATTCCGCGCTGGTTCTTGCCGGTCGAGGGAGATCTCCGGCTCGGCGGAAAGTACCAGCTCAAGGGGAATGCCGGCGGGACCATCACGGCGTGTACGCCGCCGACCCATTTTGCGGCGACGTGGGAATTCGGCGGCGCGATGAGCTGGATCGACGTCAAGCTGACGGCAGAACGAAGCCAGGCGCGGCTGACGCTTGAGCACACCGCGATGATCGAGGATCATTGGAATCAGTTCGGTCCAGGGGCAGTCGGGATCGGCTGGGATCTCGCCATTGCGGGGCTGGAGCGATATGTTGCGACCGGGGCATCGGTCGACCATGAGACGGCTGAGGCATGGATGGGCTCTCCCGCGGGCAAGGAATTCATGACGAGCAGCGGCGAGTCTTGGCGCGCAGCGCATGTCGCAAGCGGCGTGGATCCTGCCACCGCGAAGCAGCGCTCGGACCGCACCATCGCCTTCTATCGCGGCGAGACGCCGCCCGACGCGGCGCATCCGGGCACAGGAAGCTGATGCAAATCTTCGAGGTCCTCGCCGACCCCGTCCGCCGTCGCATCCTCGAGCTGCTTGCGCCCGGCGAGATGGCCTCCGGCAAGGTCGTCGAAGTGATCGGGGCGGAGTTCGGGATCACGCAGGCCGCCGTGTCGCAGCACCTCAAGGTGCTGCGCGAGAGCGGCTTCGCCACGGTTCGCGCGGAGGCGCAACGACGGCTCTATTCGGTCGATGCTGCCGGGCTCCAAGCGGTGGATGCATGGGTCGGTCAGTTCCGCAATTTCTGGGAGCCGAAGCTGGATGCGCTGGCGACGGAAATCGCGCGCGGCAAACGCGAGCGTCGTAACGCGCCAATGACCAGGCGGGGCGGGAAGCGGGCGTGAAGGCATCGCGGCAAAGGCCACGTAGCATCTCGCCGCTTCAGTGAGGCACGAAAGGCGCTGCCAAGACAGCAAGCATGCCAAAGCTGGCGATATTCCAGAACAGCGAGCGGACGAGAGGTATGCCGGATAGGTAAAGCGCGGTGTAGGCGATGCGTCCGCCAAGATAGGCGATCGATCCCCAATAAGTCAGCTCATTGTGAACGCCTGCGGCGTGAGAGATGAGGATCGCTGCGGCAAAGAACGGAAACGTCTCCATGTAGTTGCGGAAATTTCGGTTGAGGCGGCCGGGGATGGGCTTGAGCGGCGGCATCTCGGTGTCGCGCGGGCTCGCAGCCCATCTGAGGCCGTACTGCAGGTTCGCGGCTTGCGCGGCGGCGACAAGCTGTACGAAGCCCCAGACGATTGCGGCGGCCAGCATCGATAGCTCGAAGCTCATCGCCATTGGCTGTCCCTCAATCTGCAAGAATCAGCGCGATCCCGGGTGCCATTCCGGGAGTTTGGGAATCTCGGGATCGAGGTGATCCCAGGCATATCCGCGCGAGCAGAACAGCACGACGGACGGTTTGAACGTGCTGGCATCGTCCAGCGTGCCGACATAGATGCCGATGAACTCCGGCTTCTCGTCCGGCTTGTTGTAGATCGGCGAGCCGCAGCTCGGACAGAACCCTTTGCGCTTGATTGCGCCGCTGTCGGCGGTGCGCTCGATTTCGCGCACCTCGCCTGTCACCGAGACTGCGCTGCGCGCGAACACGAAGATGGAGCTGTGGCCGCTGCCGGTGTCGCGCTGACAGTCGCTGCACTGGCATTGGAAGCCGCGGATCGGCGCGGACGCGATGGTGTAACAAACCGCGCCACAGGCGCAGCGACCTGAATATTTCATTCGTCTCCCTCCCGACGGGGCCGACCGTTCCAATCATATCAGGCTGGCTTGATTTCGCCACATCGAGCAGCCGGCGCGATTTCACACAAGCCTGATCTTCGCCGGCCCGCTCACCCGCGCGACATCTTCTCAAACCTCTTCACCAGCCGTTCGCGCTTCAGCCGCGACAGGCGCTGGATCCAGAACATGCCGTCGAGCTGGTCGATCTCGTGCTGGTGGCAGACGGCGCGCAAGGCTTCCGACTCCTCGCTGTGCACGTTGCCGTCGAGATCCTGATAGCTGATCCGCACGCGCGCGTGGCGCTGGATGTCGTCGTTGACGCCGGGCATCGAGACACTGCCCTCGCGATGCATGATCATCTCGGGCGAGGCCCATTCGATCTCCGGATTGACGTAGGTCCGCGGTCCGTCCTTCGGGTCGAGTTCGAGCACGACGACGCGCAAGGGCACGCCGACATGCGGCGCCGTGATGCCGATGCCGGGCGCGGCGCGCATGGTCTCGAGCAAATCCGTTGCGAGCTCACGCAAACCGGCGTCGAACGCGGTGACGGGGCGGGCCGGCAGCGCGAGGCGGCGGTCGGGATAGCGGACGATCGGGCGAATGGTCATGCAGGCTCCTAGCACTCACGGATGGTTGAAGCATCCCGTTCTTGACGCCCTACCAACTGGAAGGTAGTTAAGGCCCATGACCAACGTCTCCTCAACTGCCGACGACATCCTGGCCTGCGCGCGCAGCTTGATCATCGCGGGCGGCTATAACGGTTTCAGCTATGCCGACGTGGCCGATGTTGTCGGCATTCGCAAGCCGAGCATCCACCATCATTTCGCCAGCAAGGTCGATCTGGTTCGCACCCTCGTGTCGCGCTACCGTGCCGAAGCCGAGGCGGGACTGTCCGCGCTCGAGCGCAATGTCCCTGATACGCGCGAACAACTCGAAAACTATGTCGCGTACTGGGAGGCGTGCATCAATGATGCGACGGCGCCGTTCTGCGTCTGCGCGCTGCTGGCCAGCGAGCTTCCGATCCTGCCGGAGGAGGTTGCGCTCGAAGTCCGTGCGCACTTCCGCTCCCTGGCTTCCTGGCTGACGGACGTCCTGGAGCGCGGCAAGCGGAAGGGGCGACTCAAACTCTCCGGCACAGCCCGCGTCGAGGCCGAAGGATTCATGGCGACCATTCACGGCGCGATGCTGTCGGCGCGTGCCTATGGCGATCCAAAAATATTCGGTGTGATCACCACCCCGCTGCTGGACCGGCTGGCCAACAAGCATTGAGAGACATCGGCGAGACGATCGCGACAGCCCGCAAGCGGGCTGGAGCGAAGTCGGTTTCGCCGCGTGTAAGAAAACTACCAACTAGTAGGTATAGGAGAGACTGCAATGGCGCGATATCAATTGGATCCGGTTCATACCGACCGCGAGCGATGGCTGAAGCAATACTACTTCGTGCGAGCGGCGTTCTCCGTCGCCTGGGTCGCTGCTGCGTTTGCCGCCGGGGCTTCTTCTCCAGTGATCGCCGGCGCCTTGCTCGTCCTCTATCCCGCATGGGACGCTGCAGCCAACTGCGCGGACGCGCTTCGCAGCGGCGGCTTCAATCAGAATCGCACCCAGGTTTTCAACGCTCTGGCGAGCGTTGCGACAACCATCGCAGTCGTTGTCGCTCTGCAAACAAGCATGAACCGGGTTCTCGGAATCTTCGGGGCATGGGCGATTGTGTCCGGACTGCTGCAGCTGGAGACGGCCATCCGCCGCTGGCGGAGTTTTGGCGCGCAGTGGGCCATGGTGCTCAGCGGTGGCCAATCGGCGCTTGCAGGCGGCTTCCTCATCTTTCAGGCGACGACGCCTGCGGTTCCCTCGATCGCGAATGTCGCGGGCTATGCCGCCGTCGGTGCGCTCTACTTCCTGGTCTCTGCGGTCTGGCTCACGGTCGGCGAGTGGCGGCGCGGCGTGGCTGCTTGAAGCCTGTTCGCGAGGGGACGAGATCGATACCGGCGGGATGATGCCATGATGCAGGTGTTTTGCCCGACGAGTCAAACGGCGGTTCCTCGCACGGCAAAGGGCTGCGCTGTAAGTCCTTGATCCCAAAGCGCCCGGCTACTGTGCATGGGGTTGTTTTCGCCGTTTTCGTTTGGCAGGTCACAAAAGCCTGCCGCAAAAACTTGCGTCGGCCTGTCGGTCCACCATGTTCCCATTCGTCTTCCACCCAGACAGACCTGACGGGAGACCAAAAATGAACTCTTCCTCCTATCGCTGGGTGATCGTCGCCGCGGGCGGCTTGCTCGGCTGCGTCGCCATCGGCGGCATGTTTTCGCTGCCGGTGTTCCTGCAGCCGATCGCGAAGGACACCGGCTGGTCGGTGACCGGCATCTCCAGCGCGATGACGATCGGCTTTCTGGCGATGGCCTTCACCAGCATGGCCTGGGGCACGTTGACGGACCGGTTCGGGCCGCGGCCGGTGGTGCTGATGGGATCGACGGTGCTGACCGTGAGCCTGTTCGCGGCGAGCCACGCCACCTCGCTGCTGGCGTTTCAGTTCGTCTTCGGCCTTCTGGTCGGGGCGTCCTGTGCGGCGATCTTCGCGCCGATGATGGCGACCGTGACCGGCTGGTTCGACACCCATCGCAGCCTCGCGGTCTCGCTGGTGTCGGCCGGCATGGGCATGGCGCCGATGACGATGGCGCCGCTCGCGGCCTGGCTCGTCTCCAACCATGACTGGCGCACCGCGATGCAGATCGTAGCGCTGGTAGTTGGCGCCATCATGATCCCGGTCTCGTTCCTGGTGCGCCGCCCGCCGGCGCTCGCGCACGCCGTGGCCGCGCCTGCGGGCGAGGGCGCCGGGCAAGCCGAGATGTCGATGGGGGAGGCGCTGCGCTCGCCGCAATTCCTGATCCTGCTCGCCACTAACTTCTTCTGCTGCGCCACCCATTCCGGCCCGATCATTCACACCGTCTCCTATGCCGTGAGCTGCGGCATCCCGCTCGTTGCGGCGGTGACGATCTACAGTATCGAGGGTTTTGCTGGCCTCGGCGGGCGCATCGCCTTCGGCCTGATGGGAGACCGCTTCGGCGCCAAGCGCGTGCTCGTCTCGGGCCTGCTGTTGCAGGCGTTCGGTGCGCTGGGTTATGTCTTCGCGCACCAGCTCACGACATTCTACGCCGTCGGGGCCGTCTTCGGCTTCATCTATGCCGGCACCATGCCGCTCTACGCGGTGCTGATCCGCGAGAACTTCCCGCTCAAGATGATGGGCACGGTGATCGGCGGCACCGCGATGGCCGGCAGTCTCGGCATGGCCACGGGCCCGCTCGCCGGCGGCCTGATCTACGATGCGTTCTCGAGCTACGCCTGGCTCTATATCGCCTCCTGGGCGATGGGCCTCGGCGCCTTCCTGATGGCGATGAATTTCAAGCCGTTCCCGAAGCCGCGAGCGGAGTTGGCGCCGGCGGCTGCGTAAGCAGCTTCATCGAGGCGCAGCGCTAGAGCTGCGCCTCGATCGCGGGCTTGTCGACGATGGACCACACGTGCCGTATTTTTCCGTCGCGAAATTGATAGAACACGTTTTCGCAGAAGGACACGCGCCTGCCGTTCACATCCAGCCCCAGAAACGTTCCAGCCGGCGTGCAATCGAACGTCAGCCGGGAGGCGATTTGGGGCGGATCGCAGACCAGCAGCTCGATGTTGAAATGCAGATCGGGAATTGAGCGAAAATCCTGCTCCAGCATGGCACGATAGCCGGACAATCCGAACGGTCGCGCATTGTGGACGACGTCACCGTGAACGAACTGTTCGAGGGCGGGCCAATCCTGCCGGTTCAGGCAGGCGATGTAATTGCGGTAGATGTCGGCGAGGTCGGACCTGGTCATGGCGTTGCTCCTGCGGCTCCGGCCATAACGCGGCAACAGGGCGATCGGCGCCCGCGCTCACAGACGTTTTTCGAAGAACAGGTCCGGGTAGGGATCGTCATTGAAGCGGGGGATCTCGCTCCAGCCGCTTCTTCGGTAGAGCTGGCCGGCCTCCGCCAGCGCGCTGTTGGTGTCGAGCCGCAGCAGCTTGATGCCGAGCCCGCGCGCGACATCCTCGCTCGCGTCCATCAGGCGCCGGCCGAGCCGCAATCCGCGCGCCGCCGGTGCGACCCACAGACGCTTGATCTCGGCATAGCCGTGATCCGTGCCTTTCAGCCCGACGCAGCCGACCGGCAGCGTGTCCGACATCGCGACGATGAACGTGCCGCGCGGGCGGCGCATATCCTTGGCGTCAGGATCGCGCGACAGCGAGACGTCAAAGCCCTGCTTGAAGCGGCGGCCGAGCTCGCCATAATATTCGCCGAGGCAATAACGGGCCTGTTCGCTCCGCGGATCCATCTCGTCCAGCGTGACGCGCTCGCGCGTCAATGCGGAAGCAATCAAATCCATCGCCGCCAGCAGCGCCTCGCGTTGTGAATGCTGGGCAAGGAAGCCCTCGGCCTGCGTGTTCGACAGCGCTTCATAGGCCGCGAACTCGCGCCGGCCCGCACGAGTCAACGATACCACGCGGCGGCGCGCATCTTCCTCATGCGCAATGGTCTCGACCAGCCCCTCGTCCTCGAGGCTGCGGAGCAGGCGGCTCATCAGGCCGGAATCGAGGCCGAGATAGTCGCGGATCTCGGCCACGTCCGAACGTCCATGCCCGATCGCGTTGAGCACGCGCGCCGCCCCCAACGGCCGCCCGCGCCCCAGGAATGACGTGTCGAGCGCACCGACAGCGGACGTGACGGCACGGTTGAAGCGGCGGACGCGGGAAACAGGGTCGAGCATGATATATCTGACTTTAGTCAGGCATATCATCGATGTCAATCAGCGCAGGCTTTCGCTTCGGCACCGGCTGCACTTCACTCGAGGCCCAGCGCCTTGCGGGACTTCCGCGTGAGTTTCGCCGCGACCAGCGCGTGCGCCTGCGCCAGATAGCTCGTGAGCTCGGCGTCTGATAGCGCGTTGTTGCCGACGAGCTGCACCCACTTGGCGCGCGCCAGATAGGGCGCCGGCCGCGCAAGGCCGTGCTCGATCAGCATGGCATAGGCCATGTTCGAGACCTTGAACATGTAGCCGCCGGAGCGCGCGGCAAAGCCGCCGCCGAGTGCGAACATCTTGCCGCCGACCTTGAACACGGAGGTGCCCTCCCACTGCACCACCTTGGTGACGGCGGGCAGGCGCAGGCAGCGGGTTTCGAAGGTATTAGGAGTCATCGCCCGAGCGATAGCACAGCGCACGCGGCAAGGACACGAGAGGGACGAGCGTTGTCGCCACAGGGATGATGCAGTTGCGCGCCTCTTTGTGAGTTGTGCCCGCGCTGCGGACCGTTACCATGTGCCGGCGGCCGTGGAACACGGGAGCCGACATTGTGACCGGGAGGCGACATGAGTGGGCGGGAACGCAAAGCAAAAGGATCCGACCTGTTCGTCGCGGCGCTTGAGAACGAAGGTGTCGACCGCATCTTCGGCGTGCCCGGCGAGGAGAACCTCGATCTGGTGGAATCGCTCCGCACCTCCAAAATCGAACTGATCCTGACTCGCCACGAGCAGGCCGCCGCCTTCATGGCCGCGACGCACGGGCGGTTGACCGGCAGGCCCGGAGTTTGTCTTTCCACGCTCGGCCCGGGCGCGCTCAATCTGTCGACGGGCGCGGCATATGCGCATCTTGGCGCGATGCCGATGATCTTGATCACCGGCCAGAAGCCGATCATGAGCAGCCGGCAGGCGCGTTTCCAGATCGTCGATGTGGTCGCCACCATGAAGCCGTTGACGAAACTGTCGCGGCAGATCATCAGCGCCTCCAGCATCCCCACCGTGGTCCGCGACGCGTTTCGCGTGGCGATGGAGGAGCGGCCAGGGCCCGTGCATCTCGAACTGCCCGAAGATATCGCAGGCGATGAAGTGCCTGAGGTCCCGGTGATCCCGGTACATCCGATCGAGATCCCGGTCGCCCATCGCGCCGCGCTCGACCGCGCCGCCGAGATGATTTTGGCCGCGAAGCATCCGCTGGTGATGATGGGCGCTGCGACCAGCCGGCCGCGCGCGACACACGGCATCGCCAGTTTCGTGCGGCGGACCGGTATTCCCTTCTTCACCACGCAGATGGGCAAGGGCACGGTGCCCGGCGGCACCAATCTCTACATGGGCACCGCCGCGCTGTCCGAGCGCGACTACGTTCATGACGCGATCGACTCCGCCGATCTGATCGTCGCGATCGGTCACGACCCGATCGAGAAGCCGCCCTTTATCATGGGACCATCGGGCCCCAAGGTGATTCACGTCAGCTACACACCGGCCAGCGTCGAGCTGGTCTATTTTCCCGATGCGGAAGTCGTCGGCGACGTCGGCCCCAGCCTGGAGCTACTCGCCGACCGGCTCGAAGGTAAGCTGCCGCAAGCCGCCGCGCTGCTGCCACTGCGCGAAAAGATCCTTACGCAGATCGCCGACCGCGCCACAGAAGCGCGCTGGCCGCCGACGCCGCAACGCATCGTGCACGACATTCGGCAGGTCATTCCGGAGAACGGCATCGTCGCGCTCGACAACGGCATGTACAAGATCTGGTTCGCGCGCAACTACCGCACCCGCGTCGCCAACACGCTGCTGCTCGACAATGCGCTGGCGACGATGGGCGCCGGGCTGCCGTCGGCGATGATGGCCGCGATGCTCTATCCGGAGCGCCGCGTGCTCGCGGTCGCCGGCGACGGCGGCTTCATGATGAATAGCCAGGAGGATGGAGACCGCCGTCCGCCTCAAGCTCAATCTCGTCGTGCTGGTGCTCGAGGACAACGCCTACGGCATGATCCGCTGGAAGCAGGCCGTCGATCACTTCGCCGATTTCGGCATGACTTTTGGCAATCCCGATTTCGTCCTGTACGCGAGGGCTTATGGAGCGAAAGGACATCGCATCGAGAGCATCGACAGCTTTGGCCCGACCTTGGATGCCGCCTTCAAGGAGGGCGGCGTGCATCTGGTCGTGATCCCGATCGATTATTCGGAGAATGTGCGGGTGCTCGTTGAGGAGCTGCGGGCGCGGGAGAAGTCGAAGGCGTGAGTTTGTGCGATGCTGCTGCCCCCGCGTCATTGCGAGCGAAGCGAAGCAATCCAGGTTGTCTCCGCGGGGGCGGCCTGGATTGCTCGGTCGCTTTGCTCCTCGCAATGACGGAGTATGCGGGCCGGCCTGAATACGATAACAAGTCGCGTCCATATCATCCAATCAACCACAGGAATAAGAACATGGCTCGCGTTCGCTGTATCACCGAGATGGGCATGGGCGTCGACGTCCACGGCAGGGACGCCACCAAGGCGGCGAAGCGTGCCGTGTCTGACGCCATCAGGCATTCGAGCCTCGGCTTCTTCCGGATGATCGACAAGACTGCGAACGACATGTTCGTGGACGTCACGATTGCAGTGCCGAATCCCGAAGCCGTCGACAAGGACGCGGTCGCGAAGGAGCTGCCTTACGGCACTGTCACCGTCAACGCGGTGAAGGGCGGGCTAGAGATTCCCTCGGCCCCGGAACAGGGCAACGACCCCATCCTCATCGCCAATGCCGCCGTCATCGTCAGCTTCGAGAAGGAGTGAGACGGTGTCCGACGGTGACGTGACGCTGCTGGATCGCCCGATCTGGAGCGCGCTGACGACCAGCCACAAACATCTGGCCGAGGGTGGCCCGCGAGCGTTGCGCTATCCGGTGGACATGACGCCCTTTGCCGACATGGTCGACATGTCCGAGGCGAGCTTTGCCGCGCTTCGTGATCTCCTGTCGGGCTCGCAGGTCGCCGCGCTGTTCACGCCGGAGGCCGTCGACGTTCCCGCCGGCTTCAAGGTCGTCCTTGCGGAGACCGGCGAGCAGATGATCGGCTCTCCGGCAGACAGTCCGCTTCGCGATGCCGAGATCGTCCGGCTGGGTGCGGCCGATGTTCCCGCCATGTTGGCGCTGACGGAGTTGACGAAGCCCGGTCCATTCGCCCGGCGCACGCACGAGCTCGGGACGTTTCTCGGCATCCACGCCGGCGGCGAATTGGTCGCGATGGCCGGCGAGCGCATGAAGCCGGGCAATTTCGTCGAGATGACGGCCGTCTGCGTCCACCCCGACCATCGAGGCCGGGGCTACGCGCAGGCGCTGCTGGCGGCGGTCGCGCGCCAGATCGAGGCGCGCGGCGAAATTCCGTTCCTGCACGTGTTCTCGAGCAACTCATCGGCCATCGCGCTGTACCAGCGCCAGGGGATGCGGATTCGGCGCCGCCTGCACGTCACTGCGTTCATGAAGCAGGAATGAGCCGCGCCGTCCGGTCAGGCTTCATATCCGGCGAATTCACGCTATATCGATCCCAACCATCATTGGGGGAAGCACATGGACGCCAGAACACCTGATTTTTCCGCCACGTGGACGGCAATGCAGCGTTACGTCGATCAGGAGATCATTCCGGGTGCATCCTGGGCGGTGCTGCGGGGCCGCGAGGTCGTCGATCAGCAATGCGTCGGTTTCGCCGATCGCGAGGCGAGCACCGCGCTGCGGCCCGATCACATTTTTCGTGCGTTCTCCAATACCAAGATCTTCGTCACCTGCGCGATCATGCTGCTGGTCGAGGAAGGCCGCATCGGGTTCGATGACGTTGTCGAGAAATTCCTGCCGCAACTCGGCAATCGCAAGGTTCTGAAGCCGGGCGCTTTGAGCCTTGCCGACGTCGAACCGGCGAAGAGCCCGATCACGATCCGGCAGCTTCTGACTCACACCTCCGGCCTCAGCTACGGCGTCTTCGATCCCGGTACGGTGCTGTTCAAAGCTTATAACGAGGCGCGCGTTCTCAATCCGTTGACGCCGCTGACCGGCATGATCGACCAGCTCGCCGATCTGCCGCTGTCCTTTCATCCCGGCACGTCCTGGGAATATTCGGTTGCGACCGACGTGCTTGGGCGTGTCGTGGAGGTGGTCTCCGGCAAGCCGCTCGACGCCGTCCTCAAGGCGCGCATCTTCGAGCCGCTCAGCATGACCGACACCGGCTTCCACGTGCCGGACGCGCAGCAGGGCAGGCTGGTGGCCCTCTACAACGGCGCGGATGTCCTCGATCCCATGAAGCCCGGCCTCACCCGGGCCGATGACCTGCCTTATCCGCAGGCCTATCGGCGGCAATTCCCGCGGCTGTCAGGTGGCGGCGGACTGGTCTCGACCTTGCCCGACATGCTTGCTTTGATACGGGCGCTGCTCCCCGGCTCGGATGCTCTGCTGAAGCCGGAGACGCTGCGGTTGATGATGACGAACCAGTTGCCCGCCGGCGAGAACATCCGCTTCGCCAATCTCGGCCCGATCCCCGGCAAGGGCTTTGGCCTCGGCGGCGCCGTCACCTTCGCGCCGACGCCGTTCGATCCCCCGAATTCGACCGGCGAATTCCAGTGGGGCGGCCTTGCCGGCACCCATTGGTGGATCTGCCCGCAGGCCAATACCGCCGGCGTGCTGATGGCGCAGCGCTACATGGGCTTCTGGAATCCGTTTTTCTTCGAATTCAAGCGTCTGGCCTATCAGGCCGTCGGAGGCTGATCGCGAAAAAAATCTGCACGTTGCCGCGAATCCTTTCTGGTCGTCGCGCCCTCTCTTGACGGTCGAGGCATTTTGCCTCGGCTCATCTCGGAGGATGTGATGGGTTTTTACAGGAAGAATATCGGCGGCCTGCATCAGGCCGTGCGGATCGCCTTGGGCGTCGCGGTGGCCGTCGCGGCATTCGTGTATCTCACCGGCGCCGCGCTGTGGCTGGTTGCGCTCGGCGGCGCCGGTTTCGCGCTGACCGGCCTCGTCGGTTATTGTCCGATGTGCGCGATGGCCGGTATCGGCAGGGGAGGCGTGTCATGAGCGCCACTGTGATCTCGCCGGACCTGTTCGAGGCCGCGCGCCTCGGCGATCCCCAGGCGATCGCGTCGCTGCTCGAGACGGCGCAACCGAACATCCGCCGCTACGCCCGCGCCACCTGTCGCAGCTCGGCGGATGCCGAGGATGCGACGCAGGAGGCGCTGTGGATCCTGTTTCGCCATGTCGGCACGATCCGCTCCTGGCTGGCGTTTTCGGCCTGGCTGTTCAGTGTGGTCCGCCGCGAATGCCTGCGGCTCGCCCGCAAGGCGGGCCTTGCGCCGGCGATCGACGACGCGGAGGCGGAGGCGCTGCTGCTGTCGCGTCCTGAGGCCGATTTGCGGCTCGACGTCGCGGCGGCCTTCGAGGCGCTGCCGCCGCACTACCGCGACGTCGCGCTGATGCGCGACGTCAAGGAAATGACCATCGACGAAATCGCCGTCGCACTCGGTGCGACCCGGCAGACCGTGAAGGCACGCCTGCATCGCGCCCGCGCTCTGATGCGCGAATATCTGACGAGATGAGCCATGAGCGATTATCAAAGCCCTGACGATCTGAAATCCATCGCGGCCTTCGTGGCGCTCGCGCCGGTCGAGGCCAGCGCGTTCCTTGCGTTCAACCACGCGGTCGAGCGCGAGGATGGATTGATTCCGCCAAAATATCGGGAGCTGATCTCGCTCGCGGTCGCGCTCACCACGCAATGCGCCTATTGCCTCGATGTGCACACGGCGCAAGCGGTGAAGGCCGGTGTAACGCGCGAAGAAATCGCGGAAGCCGCGCTGATTGCGGCGGCGGTTCGCGCCGGCAGCACGCTCGGCCATGCGTTGTTGGCTCAGCGCCTGTTCGAGCGACATCGGGGCGAGGAACCCGGATAAAGGAGCGGGCGGACGCCCGTCAGGGATCAGGAAGTTGCCAAACTATCTCGGCCTTGACGGATTTCGCTTCGGCTGGGTTGCCGCCTGGATCGACCAGCGCGGCGATCACGGTTTCGAGTATTCGCCGGGTCTCGCGCGGCTGCTCGCGCTGCCGCATGCACGCGCGATGATCGACATGCCGATCGGATTGAAATGGAGCGGATACCGCATCTGCGATTTGCGCGCACGCGAGCGGGTCGGTCCCGCCGTGTTTCTCGGCGCGCGCCGTGACCTCTGGCGATTTGCCGATATGGCTGCAGCTAACCGGCACTACTGGGAGCGCGAGGGCAAGGGCAGGGGCGTGTCGGCGCAGCTCTGGAACATCAGGGACAAGATCAGGGACGTCGACGAGATCATGACGCCGGAGCGGCAGGCGACCATCGGCGAAGCGCATCCGGAATTGATTTTTTGGAATCTGGCTGGGCGGGCCCGGCTCGCAAAGAAGGCCTCGGCAGAGGGCCGCGAGCAGCGCATCGCACTCCTGGAGCAGCGCGGCTTCGCGCGTTTGCCGAAATGGCTGACTCAACGACACGGCACCGGCATCGGCCGTAACGATCTCATCGACGCCTGTGCCTGCGCCATCGCGGCACGCGACAGCACGCAGAGGTTCGGCGGAGAGGAGACCGACCCGAGGGGCTTGCGGATGGAGATCAATTATTGAGCCTGTCGGCGTGCGAGGGGCCGGGAAAAAGCTGCAATTTATTTGAAGCTTGCAGGAACAGACGACGGCTGGCCTGCGTTCCTCGTGCGAACCGAACACGGAGAAGCTCGTCCGATGAGGGATGGCAGTCAATTCGCGACCGCGATGCTTGCGCTCGTCTTCACCGGAGCACTGCTGGTCACCGGCCAACTTTTCATCGAGCAACGCGCGCAGCGCGATGTGATGCACGCCACCAACCATTTGCTGCGGCCGCTGTGACCTGTGCGGGAAAATGATCTGACCACTCGACCTTGCGTCGTTCGTCCGCTTGCCTAGACTAGGCGGCATCTCATGAACGAAGCCGGGGTCCTGATGTCCGATCTATCCGCCTTTCCCATCACCAAGCGCTGGCCGGCCAAGCACCCGGAGCTGCTCCAGCTCTATTCGCTGCCGACGCCGAACGGCGTCAAGGTCTCGATCATGCTGGAAGAGATCGGGCTTCCCTACGAAGTCCATCTCGTCGATTTCGGCAAGGACGACCAGAAGACGCCGGAATTCCTCTCGCTCAATCCGAATGGCAAGATCCCGGCGATCCTCGATCCCGACGGTCCCGGCGGGAGGCCGCTGCCGCTGTTCGAATCCGGGGCGATCCTGCAATACCTCGCGGAGAAGACCGGCAAGCTGCTGCCGCAGGATCCCGCGCGCCGCTACCAGACCCTCCAGTGGTTGCATTTCCAGATGGGTGGTATCGGGCCGATGTTCGGCCAGGTCGGCTTTTTCAACAAATTCGCCGGCAAGGACTTTGAGGACAAGCGGCCGCTCGAGCGCTACGTGGGCGAGGCCAAGCGGCTGCTCGGGGTGATGGAGATGCATCTTGCCGGCCGGCAATGGTTCATGGACGACGACTACACCATCGCCGACATCTCCATGCTCGGCTGGGTGCGCAACCTCATCGGCTTCTACGGCGCCGGCGATCTCGTCGAGTTCAGCCAGTTCAAATCCGTCGCCGCCTGGCTCGAACGCGGGCTGGCGCGTCCGGCGGTCGAGCGCGGGCTGAACATTCCGAAGCGGCCGTAAGATCAGGTTAGCGCCTTGTGGGTCATGTAGAGCGCCATCAGCAGGATGAGGGCGATCATGACCCGGCGCAGTACCGATTTGCTGACGCCATTGGCAGCGCGTGCACCGAGATCGGTGCCGACCCAGAGGCCGGCCAGGATGCCGATGATGGCCGGCCAGCCGACCATGAGCCCCTTGCTCCAATAGATCCACGCGGCCGGAATATTGGTCGGGATGACCGAGAAGACGAGGCTGACGAGCTGCGCCTGATGCTGCGGCACCCGCAGGCCTGCCGCCAGCCCGACGGTAATCGCCAGCCCGCCGCCGATGCCCATGAAGCCGGAGGAAAATCCGGCAAGCATGCCGATGAGGAGCAGCGGCAGCCACGGCAGCTCGTCTCGGTCGCCGGTCTCATTGCTTTTGTCCTCGCGGTCGCGGCGCAGGATCAGGAGAGCGATCAGTGCGACGAGATAGACGACGTAGGTCCATTGCAACACCGCGTCGGAGACTGCGGCCGCAGCGTAGCCGCCGCCGGCGCCGCCGAACAGAAAGCCGATGCCGATCCAGACGATCCACAGCAACGGGCTGCGATTGCCGTTCTGCCAATAGCGGCGAACACCCGCGAGTCCTGTCGGTGGAACCTGCGTGATCAGCGATGTGCCCTGGGCGACGTGTTGCTCGGCGCCGAGCAGCAGCACGCTGAAAATCACGAGACCGCCTCCTGGGCTCGTGCCCATGAAGCCCGATGTCAGCCCGCCGATGAGACCGACCCCAATGCCTGCGAGCAGGTCGTGGACCCACGACATCGCTCAGTTCCTGGTCCGTCGCTTGACGTCGGCCTTCGTGGTGCGAAAACCATCGATCACGCCGGTCACGGCCGCCATGCAGGCCTCGATGTCAAAATCCTGGCCCCAGCATTTTTGCAGCAGAAATCCCTGGAAGATCGCGATCAGCACGCGCGCGATCGCTTCAGGACCGAGATCGCGCTTGATGAGGCCGTCATGCTGGCCGCGCTCGACCAGTGCGACGATCAGGGCGCGCGGCATGTCGATGCCTTGCACGACGCTGGTGCGGACGCGTCGGTTGCGCAGGGCCTCGGCCCAGCCATGGATACCGACACGGCGGCGCGCTTCGCCGGCGGGGTCGGTGAGCCATTGCGCGTAGACGCCGACCAGTGCGTGAAGTCCTTCGATCGGATCGCCCGATCCTTGCGCGACCGAGTTGAGCACGGCCTCGCGCCGGTGCCGGTCGTCGGCGAGTGCCTCGATCAGATCGTCCTTGCTCTGGAAGTAGAGATAGACCGCACCGTGGCTCAGCCCCGACCGTTTGACGATGTCGGCCATCCCGGTCTGGTGAAAACCGTCCTCGGCGAAGCAGGCAAGAGCGGCTTCGAGGATCTGCTGCCGCCGGCTTTCGCGTTGCTTGTCGCTGATCTTGGGCATCCGGCTATCCATAAATAACTGACAGGTCGATCGTTTTATCCGTTCCTCGGAGGAGGTAGTTGATAAGGGCGGCTGAGATAAAAAACGATCAGTCAGTCATTTATATTATCAAAAAAGGATCCCGGTCAATCCCGACGCCCCGGGTCGGGAAACAGGAGGGCTGAACCGTTAAATGGGACGCCGCCGGCGGCCTGGAACCGTCCCTTGATCGCGCGGTGCTAGAACAGCCGTCCGCCGTTCGGCACGGGCTTGCTCGGCTGCACCAGCACGACCTTGCCGTCGGTATCGGGGAAACCGAGGGTGAGCACCTCCGAGACAACCGGGCCGATCTGGCGCGGCGGGAAATTCACGACCGCGGCCACCTGTTGGCCCACCAGCGTTTCAAGCGGATGGTTTTCGGTGATCTGTGCCGAGCTCTTGCGCACACCGATCGCGGGACCGAAGTCGATCCACAGCCGCCAGGCCGGCTTGCGCGCCTCCGGGAAGGGCTTCGCATCGACGATGGTGCCGACGCGGATATCGACCGCGAGGAAGGTGTCGAAGTCGATGGTTGGCGACGCAGTCGCGGCTGGATCGTGAGTGACGTGCATGGAGTGTCCGTTCGAAGAGATGGCATCATTCGCAATATTGTCGCGCGAACCGGAGTTGCGTACAACGCCTTGGGATCACGATACGACGGATGCGCGAGGAACGTTTTGCCCAACATCATCTACGGCATCAAGAACTGCGACACCATGAAGAAGGCGCGCGCCTGGCTCGACACCCATGGCGTCGCCTACGCGTTTCACGACTACAAGACGGCGGGCGTGGAGAAGGACAAGCTCAAGCAGTGGAGCGACAAGGTCGGTTGGGAGACGCTGCTCAATCGCGCCGGGACGACCTTCAAGAAGCTGCCCGATGCCGACAAGGAAGGCCTCTCCGAGAAAAAGGCGCTGGCGTTGATGCTAGCGCAACCATCGATGATCAAGCGGCCGGTGCTTGAATTTGGTGGCAAGCTGCTGGTCGGCTTCAAGCCGGACGTCTATGCCAAGGAAGTCAAGACCAAGGAAGCGGCCGCCAAATCGCGCTGAGCGCTAGTTCAGCTCGATGATCTCGCTGGGAAGGCCGGAGCCCTGCTGGTCCGCGAACTCGACCAGTTCGGCCGGCGCGATGCGGCCTGGGGTGCGGTGGAACAGGTCGCGGTCGATCACCGCGCGCAATCTCGGGCGCGGCAGCGCGTCATTTCCGCGCATCAGATTCTTGATCTCGAAGCCGCCGTCCTCGCAGAAGGTCTTGAGCGATGCGATGATGTGACAGACCTTGCCGTCGGTCTGGAACGGCAGCAGCAGGCGCTCATAGGCGACGATACGGCCGTAGATGTCATCGACGTCGGCAACGCTGTAGACTGGCACCCCGCGCGCCACGCATTCATGATAGACCGGCATTACCAGGGGCACGAGACGCGGCCCGATATAGTCGTCGAGCAGAACGCCCTTGCCGGTGTGTCCATAGGCGCGCGAGATGCGCGTACCTTCGCTCTGGATGGTCAGACGCGGTGTCGGCGTCGACATGTCCACCGTATAATAGATCAGATCGGAGAGCTCTTCCTCGAGCCGCGCAGGCTGGTACTCCCAAATCGCCGGGGCCGTCTGCTCGCGCGCATAGAGCCGCAGCCACGTGTTCAGGAGATCACGCTGCCTGATCGACTTGACCACGGAAGGAGCGGCGCTTGCAAAATCCAAGACAATATTCCCGGCGAATAGAAATTCCGGACGCATGAAACCCGCGCATGATCCTCGCTGCGGGAAAATTTTCTATGAAGGCTGGCGCATGGAACGAAAGACCGTTAACGACGGCTTGATGATCGGCGCTTTGCGAACCGGGAAGCCGGGCAGGCGCGACATCAAAACACGTCCGACTAAGGGAGCATAAGTCTCCCGGCCGGAGGCCTGACCTGCTCAGCTTTCCGCCTTGCCTAACCCCCGTCACCTCCGGCATATTCCGCGCCCGGAGGCGGCGTTCCGGATGGGCTCCAGGGAGTGGCTCCAAGGCCTCCGGAAAGCCGAAGCAACAAGGATAGCCACGCGCGTTGTGCGGGCAGGGGGAAAACTGTTTGGCCGATGAGTTCATTCTCGAAACGGAAGGCTTGACCAAGGAGTTCGCGGGCTTCTTCGCCGTCCGCGACGTTGCGCTCAAGGTTCGCCGTGGGAGCATTCACGCGTTGATCGGCCCGAACGGTGCCGGCAAGACGACGTGTTTCAATCTTTTGACCAAGTTCCTCAAACCGTCTGCCGGAAAAATCCTGTACAAGGGGCAGGACATCACCGCGATGGCGCCCGCCGACGTGGCCCGCCTGGGGCTGGTTCGCTCGTTCCAGATCTCGGCCGTATTTCCCCATCTCACCGCGCTGGAAAACGTCCGCGTCGCGCTTCAGCGCCAGCACGGCAGCTCCTTCGATTTCTGGCGCTCAAAGTCCGTGCTCAACCAATTCAACGATCGCGCGCGCGAGCTGTTGAACGATGTCGGCCTCAGCGAGTTTTCCAATACGCCCGCGGTCGAGATGCCCTACGGGCGCAAGCGCGCACTGGAGATCGCAACTACGCTCGCGCTCGACCCGGAGATGATGCTGCTGGACGAGCCGATGGCCGGCATGGGCCACGAGGACATCGACAAGATCGCGGCGCTGATCAAGCGCATCTCCGCGAAATACACCATCCTGATGGTCGAGCATAATCTGAGCGTCGTGGCCAATCTCTCCGACATCATCACCGTGTTGACGCGCGGGCAGGTGCTCGCGCAAGGCCATTACAGCGAGCTGACCAAGGACGAACGCGTCAAGGAAGCCTATCTGGGAGCCGGTCATGGCTGAGACGGCAACGGCGGACGCTCCCGCAAAGACTGCGAGCGGCGGCAACCTCCTCCAGGTCCGCAACCTGGAAGCCTGGTACGGCGAGTCCCACATCCTGCACGGGATCAACTTCGACGTGAACGCGGGCGAGGTCGTCACCCTGCTCGGGCGTAACGGCGCCGGCAAGACCACCACGCTGAAGTCGATCATGGGCATCATCGGCAAGCGCACCGGCTCGGTGAAGTTCAACAACCAGGACATCATCCGCACGACCTCGGACAAGATCGCGCGGATGGGAATCGCGTTCTGCCCGGAAGAGCGCGGAATTTTCTCCAGCCTCGATGTCCGGGAGAACCTGCTGTTGCCACCGGTGGTGCGTCCCGGCGGATTGCCGCTCGAGCAGATCTTCGATCTGTTTCCGAACCTGAAGGAACGGCTCAACAGCCAGGGAACCAAACTCTCCGGCGGCGAGCAGCAGATGCTCGCGATCGCGCGCATCCTGCGCACCGGTGCGAACTTCCTGATGCTGGACGAGCCGACCGAGGGTCTCGCGCCCGTCATCATCCAGCAGATCGGCCACACCATTGCGCGGCTCAAGAAAGAGGGTTTTACGATCCTCCTGGTCGAGCAGAACTTCCGGTTCGCATCCACCGTCGCCGACCGCTATTACGTGGTCGAGCACGGCAAGATCATTGACGGATTTTCCAATGCGGAGCTTGCCGCCAACATGGACAAGCTCCACACCTATCTCGGCGTCTAGAACTGCCAACAAGAAGATTCATAGGGAAGTAGCATGATGACAAAGTCGATTGCGTCGTTTCTGCTCGGCACGGCGCTGGCCGTGACCGCCACCGGTGCAGCCTTCGCGCAGGACAAGACCGTCAAGATCGGCGCGCTGTCCGATCAGTCCGGGCTCTATGCCGACCTCGGCGGACCGGGCTCGACGCTCGCCGCGCAGATGGCCATTGAAGATTCCGGCCTGGCTGCGAAGGGCTGGAAGATCGACATCATCTCGGGTGATCACCAGAACAAGCCCGACATCGGCACCGCGATCGCGCGGCAATGGTTTGACGTCGACAAGGTCGACGTCATCGTCGACGTGCCGAATTCCGGCGTGGCGCTTGCGGTCAACAACGTCGTCAAGGAAAAGAACGGCGTCTACATCAACTCGGGCGCGGCGACCTCGGATTTGACCAACGCGCAGTGCTCGCCCAACACGGTGCACTGGACCTACGACACCTACATGCTGGCCCACACCACCGGCCAGGCGCTGGTGAAGGCTGGCGGCGACACCTGGTTCTTTCTGACCGCGGACTACGCCTTTGGCGCGGCGCTGGAGCGCGACACCACCGCTGTCGTTACGGCCAATGGCGGCAAGGTGGTCGGCGGCGTCAAGCACCCGCTGAACACGCCGGACTTCTCGTCCTTCCTGCTCCAGGCGCAGGCCTCCAAGGCCAAGATCATCGGCCTTGCCAATGCGGGCGGCGACACCACCAACACGATCAAGCAGGCGGCCGAGTTCGGCATCGTCAAGGGCGGCCAGAAGCTCGCGGCGCTGCTGCTGTTCCTGACTGACGTCAAGGCGATCGGGCTCGAGACCGCTCAAGGCCTCAACTTCACCGAGACCTTCTACTGGGACATGAACGACCAGACCCGGGCGTTCTCCAAGCGCTTCGCCGAGAAGATGAAGAACAACGCACCGCCGACCATGGTGCAGGCCGGCGTCTATGCGGGCGTGCGTCACTATTTCAAGGCACTGGAAGCGCTCGGCGGCAACCCGCACGACGGCGCCAAGGTCGTCGAGAAGATGAAGTCGATGCCGACGGAAGACGATCTGTTCGGCAAGGGCGAGATCCAGCCCAACGGTCGCACCATCCACAATGCCTATCTGTTCGAGGTGAAGAAGCCCTCCGAGTCCAAGGGACCGTGGGACTTCTACAAGCTGGTCGGCACGGTGCCGGGCGACCAGGCCTTCACGCCGCTGTCCGAGAGCAAGTGCGCGCTCTTGAAGAAGTAAGATAACCGCCCGCAGGCCATCAGGCCTGCGGGCGACTTTCAGGGAACGCCGAAGGGACCGGGTGCGGGATCGATGCAGGCTCTTTACGCTCAGCTACTGGTGGGACTGATCAACGGCTCGTTCTACGCGCTGCTCAGTCTCGGGCTTGCCGTGATCTTCGGCATGCTCAACATCATCAATTTCGCCCATGGCGCGCTCTACATGATGGGCGCGTTCGTCGCCTACTTCCTGCTGAACATCGGCGGCATCAACTACTGGTGGGCGTTACTGCTTGCCCCGATCATCGTCGGCATCTTCGGCATGATCCTGGAACGGACCATGCTGCAATGGCTGACGGGGCTCGATCATCTCTACGGCCTGCTCCTGACCTTCGGCATTGCGCTGATCGTGCAGGGCGTGTTCCAGAACTATTTCGGCTCCTCCGGCATGCCTTACGCCATTCCGGACCAGCTCAAGGGCGGCATGAATCTCGGCTTCATGTTCCTGCCCATCTATCGCGGCTGGGTCGTCATCTTCTCGCTGATCGTGTGTGTTGCGACCTGGTTCCTGATCGAGAAGACGCGGCTCGGCGCCTATTTGCGTGCCGCGACTGAAAACCCGACGCTGGTGCGCGCTTTCGGCGTCAACGTGCCGCGCATGATCACGCTGACCTATGGTTTGGGTGTCGGCCTGGCCGCGCTTGCTGGCGTGCTCTCGGCGCCGATCAACCAGGTGCGGCCGCTGATGGGCGCCGACCTGATCATCGTGGTGTTCGCGGTGGTCGTGATCGGCGGCATGGGATCGATCATGGGCTCCATCATCACCGGCTTTGCGCTCGGTGTGATCGAGGGCATGACCAAATATTTCTACCCCGAGGCCTCCAACACCGTCGTGTTCGTGCTGATGGTGCTGGTGCTCTTGGTGAAGCCAACGGGATTGACGGGAAGGGCGGCCTGATATGACAGCCTTGACGGACGACACGCTGCCGGTAACCCCGCGCGCGATCCGCGACGAGATGATCGTGTTCGTGGTGATGGCGCTGCTGCTGGCTTCGGTGCCATTCACGGGAGTCTACCCGTTCTTCGTGATGCAGGCACTGTGCTTCGCGCTGCTCGCCTGCGCCTTCAACCTGCTGATCGGCTATGGCGGTTTGCTGTCCTTCGGTCATGCGATGTTCTTAGGCACGGCCGGCTATTGCAGCGCGCATGCTCTGAAGGTCTGGGCGCTGCCGCCGGAGCTCGGCATCCTCGTCGGCGTCGCCGGTGCCTTCGTGCTCTCGCTCATCACGGGCTATATCTCGATCCGGCGCCAGGGCATCTATTTCTCGATGATCACGCTGGCGCTGTCGCAGCTTCTGTACTTCATCTACCTCCAGGCGCCGTTCACCCATGGCGAAGACGGCATCCAGGGCATCCCGCAAGGACGCATGTTCGGCGTGTTCGATCTGACCAAGCCGACCGTGCTCTATTACGTGGTTCTGGTCGGCTTCCTCGCCGGCTTCCTGCTGATCTTCCGCATCATCAACTCGCCCTTCGGCGAAGTCCTCAAGGCGATCCGCGAGAACGAGCCGCGCGCGATCTCGCTGGGTTACCGCACCGATCAGTACAAGTTCCTGGCTTTCGTCCTGTCGGGCACGCTGGCCGGCTTTGCCGGTGCGCTGAAAGTCTTCGTGGCGCAGAACGCCTCGCTCACCGACGTGCACTGGTCAATGTCGGGCGAAGTCGTGCTGATGACGCTGGTCGGTGGTCTAGGAACCGTGTTCGGTCCCGTGGTCGGTGCCTTCGTGATCATCGCCATGCAGCAATATCTGGCGGGGTTCGGGCAGTGGGTGACCGTGATCCAGGGCTCGATCTTCGTGATCTGCGTGCTCACCTTCCGCCGTGGTGTCATCGGCGAAATCGCGCATTACTTCCGCCGGTCGCTGTAAGTCATTGATCTAATGGAAGATGTGTTGACTCGCGAAAGCGGTGGATGATCCGGCTCCACGGGCGTGAGGTGGCACGCGCGTGGATCGAAAATGGTCTATGACAGTTTCATGACGGCCCCCTTTGGCCAGGCCATTATCCAACCGGTAGTTTCTCTCCCATGATGCGATTGTTTCGCTCTTTCCTGCCCAAGGAAGAACGGTTCTTCGACCTGTTCGACCGCCACGCCCAGACCGTGATCCAGGGTTCGATCGCGCTCCAGAGCATGCTCAACGGGGGCGAGGAGACGCCGGTCTATTGCCAGCGCGTCAACCAGTTCGAGAACGATGCGGACAATATCACCCGTGAGGTGCTGACGGCGGTGCGTCGCACCTTCATCACCCCGTTCGACCGCGGCGACATCAAGAACCTGATCACCTCGATGGACGACGCCATCGACCAGATGCAGCAGACCGCCAAGGCCGTGATGCTGTTCGAGGTCCGCAGCTTCGAGCCGCCGATGCGGGAGATCGGCGGGCTACTGATCGAATGCGCCAATCTGGTCGGCCGTGCGCTGCCGTTGATGCAGAAGATCGGTCAGAACGTGGCCATGCTGACTGCGATCACCGAAGAGCTGGGCAAGCTGGAAGGCCGCGTCGACGATCTCCATGATATCGGGCTGAAGGAACTTTTCCTCAAGCATCGCGACGGCAACGCGATGGATTTCATCGTCGGCGCGGAAATCTACGACCATCTCGAGAAAGTCGCCGATCGCTTCGACGACGTCGCGAACGAGATCAACAGCATCGTCATCGAGCAAGTTTAGGGCAGGGGCCACGCCGTGGATGTTGCGTTGGGTCTTCCCGTCCTGGTCGGATTGATCGCCGTCGCGCTGCTGTTCGACTTCCTGAACGGCCTGCACGACGCCGCCAATTCGATTGCGACCATCGTCTCGACCCGCGTGCTGCGGCCGCAATACGCGGTGTTCTGGGCCGCGTTCTTCAATTTCGTTGCCTTCATGGTGTTCGGGCTCCACGTCGCCCAGACCATCGGCACCGGCATCATCGATCCCGCGATCGTGGATGCTCAGGTGATCTTCGCCGCGCTCGTTGGCGCCATCGTCTGGAACCTGGTGACATGGGCGCTCGGCATCCCGTCGTCCTCGTCTCATGCATTGATCGGCGGCTTGTTTGGTGCCGGTGTGGCCAAAGCCGGCCTTTCGGCGGCGGTCTGGAGCGGATTGTCCAAGACGGTGATCGCCATCGTGCTGTCTCCGCTGGTCGGCTTCCTGCTCGCGATGGTGCTGGTCGCGATCGTCTCCTGGGCCTCGGTACGCTCCACGCCCTTTGCCGTCGATCGCGCCTTCCGCATCCTGCAATTCGCCTCCGCCTCGCTCTATTCGCTCGGCCATGGGGGCAACGACGCGCAGAAGACCATGGGCATCATCGCCGTGCTGCTCTATTCGCAGGGCCAGCTCGGCGGCGAATTCTTCGTCCCCTTCTGGGTGGTGCTCTCGTGCCAGGCCGCGATGGCGATGGGGACGCTGATGGGCGGCTGGCGCATCGTTCGCACTATGGGCCTGCGCATCACCAAGTTGACCCCGATGCAGGGCTTTTGCGCCGAGACCGGCGGTGCCGCGACCCTGTTCATGGCGACCTTCCTCGGCGTTCCCGTCTCGACCACCCACACCATCACCGGGGCCATTGTCGGCGTCGGCGCCGCCCGCCGCCTCTCGGCGGTGCGCTGGAACGTCGCCAGCTCGATCGTCTATGCCTGGGTGATCACCATGCCGGCCTCGGCCATCGTAGCCGCGCTCTCCTGGTGGGCGGTCAAGCTCTTCGTCAAGTAACCAGCTTCAGCCCGACGATCCCGGCGACGATCAGCCCGATGCTGGCGAGGCGGAACGCGGTGGCCGGCTCGCCGAACAGGATGATGCCGAGCGTCGCGGTACCGACCGCGCCGATGCCGGTCCAGACTGCATAAGCGGTTCCAATCGGCAGCGATTTGAGGGCGAGCCCGAGCAGGAGGATGCTGCCGGCCATGGCGCCGAGCGTGAGGACCGACGGAACGAGCTTGCTGAACCCCTCGGTGTATTTGAGGCCGATCGCCCAGGAGACCTCCAGCAGACCGGCGACGAACAGGATGCTCCAGGCCATGACGACCCTCCATTCAAGGCAGGGTCGTCCCCGCGACTGGCGTGCCGATAGGAAGGGAAGGCCGTCCCTCCCAAACAAGCCCGATATGGGGCTGGCCGGAAGGCTCCGCAATCACCAGATGAGGCTTGATCAGGCTCATTTTCCCTGCCAAACGCTGCCGCAATGTCCGACATCGCCACCACAGCCGAATCGACGGCCCGTTCCTCGCTTGCCGCTGAAGTGTCGCGGCGGCGTACCTTTGCGATCATCTCGCATCCGGACGCCGGCAAGACCACGCTGACCGAAAAGCTGCTGCTGTTCGGTGGCGCCATCAATCTGGCCGGCCAGGTCAAGGCCAAGGGCGAGCGCCGCAACACGCGTTCGGACTGGATGAAGATCGAGCGCGAGCGCGGCATCTCGGTCGTGACCTCGGTCATGACCTTCGAGTTCGAGGGCCTCGTTTTCAATCTGCTGGACACGCCGGGCCACGAGGACTTTTCGGAAGACACCTATCGCACGCTCACGGCGGTCGATTCCGCCGTCATGGTGATCGACGCCGCCAAGGGCATCGAGGCGCGCACCCGAAAGCTGTTCGAGGTGTGTCGTCTCCGGGACATCCCGATCATCACCTTCATCAACAAGATGGACCGCGAGAGCCGCGACGTCTTCGAGCTCCTGGACGAGATCGAGAAGACGCTGGCGCTCGATACCACGCCAATGACCTGGCCTGTCGGCCGCGGCCGCGAGTTCCTCGGCACCTATGACGTCGTCAATGGCGGCGTGCGCCTGCTCGAAGGCGGCGGTGCCAAGACCGGCGCGGCGCAGCAGATCGAGATCGCCGAGCTCGCCAAGCTCAACGCCAATCTCGACGTGTCAGCGGTCAAGGACGAACTCGAGCTCGTCACCGCGGCTTCAAAGCCGTTCGAGCTCGAAGCGTTTCGCGAGGGCCATCTGACGCCGGTCTATTTCGGCAGCGCGCTACGCAATTTCGGCGTCGGCGACCTGCTGCAAGGCCTCGGCAAGTTCGCGCCCGAGCCGCGCGCGCAGGAGAGCGACCAGCGCAAGGTCGAAGCCACCGACCCGCGCATGAGCGCCTTCGTGTTCAAGATCCAGGCCAACATGGATCCCAACCATCGCGACCGTATCGCCTTCGCCCGCCTCTGCTCCGGCAAGCTCAGCCGCGGCATGAAGGCGAAGCTCGTGCGCACCGGCAAGAGCATGCCGCTGTCGAGCCCGCAATTCTTCTTCGCGCAGGACCGTTCGGTTGCGGACGAGGCTTATGCCGGCGATGTCGTCGGCATTCCCAATCACGGCACGCTGCGCATCGGCGATACGCTGACCGACGGTGAGGATTTCAACTTCGTCGGCGTGCCGAGCTTTGCGCCGGAAATCGTCCGCCGCGTACGTCTCACCGATGCGATGAAAGCGAAGAAGCTGAAGGAAGCGCTTCAGCAGATGTCGGAAGAGGGCGTGGTGCAGGTGTTCCGTCCCCGCGACGGTGCGCCCGCGTTGGTCGGCGTCGTCGGCGCGCTCCAGCTCGACGTGCTCAAGGCGCGGCTGGATGCGGAATATTCCCTGCCGGTCGAGTTCGAGGTCAGCGAGTTCCAGCTCGCGCGCTGGGTCTCTTCGGACGACCGCAAGAAGCTCGACACCTTCATCGCCGCCAACACCTCCAGCATCGCCGACGATGTCGACGGCGATCCCGTCTATCTGGCGCGGAACGAGTTCTATCTCGGCTACACCAGGGAACGGGCCGAAGGCATCGCGTTCACCAACGTCAAGGACGTCAAGAAGAAGGGGTAGGGGCGTTCCGTCCGCTCCTCACCCTCCGCTGCCATGCCCCGCGAAAGCGGGGCATCCAGTACGCCGCAGCCTCTCGGCTCAATCACAATCGCCTCTGGGATACTGGGTCGGGCGGGGGAGCCCGGCCCCCCCCCCCCCGGGGCGCCCCGGGCGGTGGAGCCGGGGAGGCGTGGGGGCGGGTACGGCCGGGGCCCGCTGGGGGGGATTGG
>NZ_JBVVPM010000009.1:0-130145 GCF_055811255.1 Bradyrhizobium sp. MI1.11 | reverse complement strand
TAATTTCAACCCCCCCACCATATAAAAAATAATTTTTGCCGCGTGGCCTGTTTTTTTTTTTTAACCCCCCCCCCCCCTTGTTTTTGCGGGGGCCCCCCCCCCCCCCCCCCACGACACCGCGTGTACGCGCGAGCATGTGAACGCTTGCAGGCTTGACGGCTTCTCCGGCGATGCCACGTTCTGGTCATGTGGCGCGGCATCCTTGTTTTCTTCCTGCTGGCGATCTCGACGATCGCCGCGGACGCGCGGCCCAGGCAAATCAACCCAATTCCGTTTTCGCACGAGCCGTGCAGCGTCCTCGACGGCAGGCCCTGCACGCCGTCCTACTGCAGCCCGCTCGAGCCTGGTCCCTGCATTCCCGAGATCGACTATCCCTACGGCCAGAACCTCCAGCTCACGATCCAAAGCGTACCGTCGGAGGCGGATCGCGGCAAATATCAAAAGCCTGATCACGATCTCGATACGATCGGCGATCTCTTCGCCGAGCTGCGCACTTGCTGGTCGCCGCCAACGGACAATGCCCGAGCAGGCATGCAAATCGCCGTGCGTTTCAGCTTCAACAAATCGGGCGGCCTGATCGGCCCGCCGCGCCTGACCTTTGCGACCGCAGGCGTCCCCGCCGAGACGAGAACCTCCTACCTCAATGCGATCAATTCATCGTTGAACGCCTGCCTGCCGCTGAAATTCACCGGCGGTCTTGGCGGTGCCCTCGCCGGGCGGCCAATCGCGATCCGATATGTCGACAATCGCGAGATCGGCAAGTAGCGCATCAGTTGCGACCCGCGGCCAATCGATGATACGCCATGGGCTGGGGCGCTGGTTGGGGGGAGAATCTCGTGGGTCTGCTGGTTATGATCCTGGGGCTTGCGCTGTTTTTTGCAGCGCATGTGTTCACGACGAAACGCGAGGCGCGCGCGCAGGCCATCGCGAGACTGGGCGAGGGGACCTACAAAATCCTCTATTCGCTTGCCTCGCTCGCGGGGCTCGCGCTGATCATCTGGGGCTTCGCGCATTACCGTGCGACGGGCTGGATCGACGTCTGGTATCCGCCGAAGGCGCTGAAGCACATCACGCTCGCGCTGATGTTGCCCGCGGTCATCCTGGTGGTTGCGTCCTATCTGCGCGGCCGCATCTATGCGACGCTGAAGCATCCGATGCTGGCCGGCATCAAGCTGTGGGCGGCGGCGCATCTTCTGGCCAATGGCGATCTCGGCTCCATCATCCTGTTCGGCTCCTTTCTCGGCTGGGCGGTGTATGATCGCATCACGCTGAAGCGTCGCACCGATGGCGGCGGTCCGCCGATTCCGGTGGGCGGCGTCACCAACGATCTGATCGCTGTGGTGGTCGGAATCGTCGCTTATCTGGCGCTGGCGTTTGCGTTCCATCCGGTCGTGATCGGTGTTCCCGTGATGGGCGGCTAGCCGATCAGCACAAGACAGGACCGCATGCCCTGCGCGGAAAGTGACAAGGTAACAAGAGCAACAAGCCAAGGTCATTCCGATGGACTGGTCGCATTCTCAGATCCCGCCAATGCGGTTCGAGGCGCGCTTCGGCGATCGAGTCGTACCGGCATTTTGCGATCGGCCTTCGAGCCTGTGGGCGATGATTGCGGACGCGTGCGCCCGCAATCCCGACGGCGAAGCGCTGATCTCAGGCCATGTCCGGCTGAGCTGGCGGCAGGCCGCGGAGCAGGCTGCGCGGATCGCAGCGGGATTTCGCAAGCTCGGATTGCAGCGCGGCGATCGTGTCGCGATCCTGCTCGGCAACCGGGTCGAATTCCCGCTGCTGCTGTTTGCTGCCGCGCATGAGGGGCTCGTCACGGTGCTGCTCAGCACACGGCAGCAGAAGCCGGAAATCGCCTATGTGCTCGCCGACTGCGGCGCAAAGATATTGATCCACGAGGCGGCCCTCGCGGAGCGGCTGCCGGACGTGCGGGATGTGCCCGAAATAAGCCACCGCATCGCCGTCGACGACGATCCGGCTTTGTCGCGTTTCGCTGTGCTGGCAGACAACGCGCCGGCCTCGGCGCCGATCGAGACGAGCGAGGAGGACACTGCGATGATCCTCTACACCTCGGGCACGACAGGCAAGCCGAAGGGCGCGATGCTGGCCCATTGCAACATCGTCCATTCCTCGATGATCTTCGTGTCCTGCCTGCAATTGACGGCGGCCGACCGTTCGATCGCGGCAGTGCCGCTCGGTCACGTCACCGGCGTCGTCGCCAACATCACGACGATGATCTGCTGCGGTGGCGCGCTGATCATCATGCCGGAGTTCAAAGCCGGCGAATATCTCAAGCTCGCCGCGCGCGAGCGCGTCACCTACACGGTGATGGTGCCAGCGATGTACAATCTCTGCCTGCTCCAGCCCGATTTCGAGAGCTACGATCTGTCGAGCTGGCGCATCGGCGGCTTTGGCGGCGCACCGATGCCGGTTGCTACCATCGAGAAGCTCAAGGCGATCATTCCCGGCCTCGAGCTGGCGAATTGCTACGGCGCGACCGAGACGACATCGCCGTCCACGATCATGCCGGGCGAGTTGACGGCAACCCACATCGACAGCGTTGGCCTGCCGTGTCCCGGTGCGCGCATTCTGGCAATGCGCGCGGACGGGCGTGAGCTGCCGCCTGGGGAAATCGGCGAGCTCTGGATCCAGAGTGCCTCCGTCATCAAGGGCTATTGGAACAACCCAAAGGCCACGACCGAAAGCTTCACCAGCGGGTTCTGGCATTCCGGCGATCTCGGCTCGATCGATGTGGAGGGATTTGTCCGGGTGTTCGACCGGCAGAAGGACATGATCAACCGCGGCGGCCTCAAGATCTATTCGGCCGAGGTCGAATCCGTGCTGGCCGGCCACCCGGCCGTGGTCGAGAGCGCGATCGTCGCCAAGGCGTGCCCGGTGTTGGGCGAACGCGTTCACGCGGTGGTGGTGGCGCGTGCGCCGGTGGACAGCGAGGCCTTGCGCGCCTGGTGCGCGGAGCGGCTGTCCGACTACAAGGTCCCGGAGAGCATGATGATCACAGCGGAGCCGCTGCCGCGCAATGCCAATGGCAAGGTACTGAAGCGGCAGCTGCGGGAGCTGTTGGGATCCTGACCCGGGGAGGCGGTCTCTCCGGGCTGTCCCGGGTGGTTAACGCCTTGATCGGGCTCGCTTTGCCTTGCCACCGCCATATCGTTAGGGTACCTCGCCGCCACGTGGGGACGGGATTCCTGACGCGAACGCCTTGGCGCGCGCACCCGGACGGGCATGGGATTAGCATAAGTGTCTGAATTATTTGACGAAGTCGACGAGGAAGTACGTCGCGAACAGCTCAAGAAGCTGTGGGACAAGTATTCGATCGTCTTCATCGCCCTGATGGTGCTGATCGTCGCCGCCGTGGGTGGCTGGCGCGCTTACCAGTATGTGGAGGCCAAGAAGGCCGCCGAGGCCGGCGCCGCCTTCGAGAAGGCCGCCGAGCTGTCCGAGCAGGACAAGCATGCGGAGGCCGAGGCGGCCTTCACCGAGCTCGCGGCCAAGGCTCCATCCGGCTATCGCACCCTGGCGCGGCTGCGTGCTGCGGCCGAGGCGGCAGCCCGCGATCCCAAGGCAGGTGCCAAGCTCTATGACGACATCGCCGCCGATCGCAGCGTAGGCGGCGAGTGGCAGGATCTGGCAAAGATCCGCGCCGCCGGTTTCCTGCTCGACAGCGCCGGCTATGCCGACATGCAGCAGCGGCTGGAAGCCTCCACCGCGCCCAAATCGACCTTCCGTCATACTGCCCGCGAGATGCTGGCGCTGTCGGCCTGGCGCAACAACGATATGACTGCCGCCCGCAAATGGCTCGACGCGATTGCCGAGGATGGCGAAACGCCGCCCGGCTTGCGCTCACGCGCCGAGGCGCTACAGGCCTTGCTGCCGCCCGTAGCGAAGAGCTGAGCCGAGAGCTGAGACGAGATACCGATATGCGCCGTACGTCACGCTTGATCGCAGCCTTCGTCCTGATCGCCTTCACGGGCGTGCTGGGCGGTTGCTCCAGCTTCGATCCGAGCGACATGCTCGACTTCCTCGATACCAAGAAGAAGCTGCCGGGCGACCGCAAGCCGGTGTTCCCGGAAGGCGTGCCGGGCCTCGAGCAGGGCGTTCCGAAGGAAATGTACAAGGGCGCGCAGCAACAGCCCGATCCGAACGGCCCCGCCGTCGCGGCTCTGCCCACCGAGCCTCCGCCCGAGCCGGCCAAGCCGGCGAAGGGTGCCAAGGCGAAAAAGACCAGGCAGCCCCCCAGCGCTGCCGTTGCGCCGGCTGAGGCGCCCGCCGGCGAAGTCGATGGCGAGGCCCAGCCCGAGGCCGCGCCGCCCGCGGCCACTCCGGCGCCCAGGCAGAAGATCGTGCGCAAGCGCACCACCGCGCCGCCGCCCGATCAGCCCGTCCAGCAGGCGCAACCGACCCAGACCACCCAGCAGCAAACGCAGGGCGCCTTCCCGGCGCCGATGCCCAGCGGCAGCTTCTCGCGCTAGAGCATGATCCGGAAAAGTGTGAAGCGGTTTTCCGAAAAGATCATGCTCAAACAATTGTCTTCATTTCATTGACAGGCGCGGCTCCGGCAGCGCACGAATGACCCATGTCCTTTAAAATTGCCATTATCGGCCGACCCAATGTCGGCAAGTCGACGCTGTTCAACCGCCTGGTCGGGCAGAAGCTCGCGCTTGTCGATGACCTGCCCGGCGTCACCCGCGACCGCCGCGAGGGCGAGGCCAGGCTCGGCGATCTCGACTTCACGATCATCGACACCGCCGGCCTCGATGAGGGCGCCAAGGGCTCGCTGACCGCCCGCATGCAGGAGCAGACGGAGGCCGCGATCGCACAGGCCGACGCGCTGTTCTTCGTGATCGATGCCCGCATGGGCCTCACGCCCAACGATCGCGCCTTCGCCGATTTCGCCCGCAAGGCCAACAAGCCGATGATGCTTGTCGCCAACAAGAGCGAAGGCAAGCATGGCGATGCCGGCGCGATGGAGGCCTTCGCGCTCGGCCTCGGCGATCCCATCCAGATCTCGGCCGAGCACGGCGAGGGCCTCGGTGAGCTCTATGATGCCCTTCGAGAGCTGATGCCGGAGCCCGTCGAGGAGGATGACGTCGAGGACGACGAGCCGCTGACGGAGGAAGAGGCGGCCACGCGTCCGATCCGGGTCGCGATCGTCGGCCGGCCCAACGCCGGCAAGTCGACGATGATCAATCATCTGCTCGGCGAGGAGCGTCTGCTGACGAGCCCGGAAGCCGGCACCACGCGCGATTCCATCGCGGTCGAAATCAACTGGAAAGGCCGCGAGTTTCGCGTGTTCGACACCGCGGGTCTGCGCCGGCGCTCGCGGATCGAGGAGAAGCTCGAGAAGCTCTCGGTCGCCGACGCACTGCGCGCGGTGCGCTTTGCCGAAGTCGTCGTGATGATGATGGATGCGCAGAACCGCTTCGAGGAGCAGGATCTTCGCATCGCCGACCTGATCGAGCGCGAGGGTCGCGCCGTCGTGCTCGCCGTCAACAAATGGGACCTGATGGAGAGCAAGGGTGGCGGCGCGATCTCGAACCTGCGCCGCGATGCCGATCATTTGCTGCCGCAGATCAAGGGCGTGCCGATCGTCGCCGTCTCCGGCTTGATGGGCGAGGGCATCGATCGATTGATGCAGGCGATCCAGGATGCCTATGCGCTTTGGAACAGGCGTGTGTCGACCGCGGCACTGAACCGCTGGTTCGAGGAGGCGGTGCAGGCCAATCCGCCGCCGGCGGTGTCCGGCCGACGCCTCAAGCTGAATTACATCACGCAGACCAAGGCCCGTCCGCCGAGCTTCGTGCTGTTCTGCTCGCGTGCGGACGCGGTGCCGCAATCCTATCTGCGCTACCTCACCAATTCGCTGCGTGAGGCCTTCGAGCTGCCGGGCACGCCGGTGCGCATCACCTTGCGCGAGAAGGCCAATCCGTTCGCCCACAAGCGCAAGCGGCCATCGTGAGCAACGAGGCCGGCGAGGCGATGGCGCAGGGCGCTGCGCCAGTCCGGCGCGGTGCGGTCGCCTTCATCTTCGTCACCATCCTGCTCGACATGCTCGCGCTCGGCGTGATCATGCCGATCCTGCCAAAACTGATCGAGAGCTTCGTCGACAACGACACGGCGCACGCGGCCCGCATCTTCGGCCTGTTCGGCACCGCCTGGGCGCTGATGCAATTCGTGTTCTCGCCGGTGCTCGGCGCGCTGTCGGATCGCTTCGGGCGGCGGTCGGTGGTGCTGCTGTCGAATTTCGGGCTCGCGGCCGACTATGTGCTGATGGCGCTGGCGCCGTCGCTGGTCTGGCTGTTCGTCGGCCGGGTGATCTCAGGCATCACCTCGGCGAGCATCTCGACCGCCTTTGCCTATATCGCCGACATTACGCCGCCGGAGCGGCGCGCAGCGGTGTTCGGCAGGATTGGAGCTGCGTTCGGCGCCGGCTTCGTGCTGGGCCCGGCGCTGGGTGGTCTGCTCGGCGATATCGATCCGCGCCTGCCGTTCTGGGCCTCGGCGGCCCTGAGCTTGGCCAATGCGCTCTATGGGCTCTTCGTCCTGCCGGAATCGCTGGCGCCGGACAAGCGCGCGCCGTTCCGCTGGAGGAGCGCCAATCCGCTCGGAGCGCTCCGCCTGCTGCGTTCGAACGTGGTGCTCGCTGCGTTGTCCGTCGTCAACTTCATCGCGCAGGTCGCGCATGTCGTGCTGCCCTCGACCTTCGTGCTCTACGCCACCTATCGCTACGGCTGGGATTCGAAGACCGTGGGATTGACGCTGGCGATGGTCGGCGTCTGCGCCATGGTGGTGCAGGGGCTCGCGATCGGTCCGATCGTGCGCGTGCTGGGCGAGCGCAACGCCTTGTTGCTCGGCCTGTGCTGTGGCGCGGTCGGCTTCGTGATCTTCGGCGCGGCGCCGACCGGGCCGCTGTTCTGGATCGGCATTCCCGTGATGTCGCTGTGGGGCATTTCGGGTGCCGCCATGCAATCGCTGATGACGCGGCTGGTCGCGCCCGATCAGCAGGGCCAGTTGCAGGGTGCGACCGCGAGCGTGCAGAGCGTGTCGCAACTCGTCGGCCCGTTCCTGTTCACGCTGACGTTCTCATACTTCATCGGCGCCAGCGCGCCGTGGCAGCTGCCCGGCGCGCCGTTCCTGCTCGCGGCGGTGCTGATGGTTGCGTGCGTGGCGATCGCGGTGCGGGCGCTGGGAGCGGCCAAAACGGTTGCGTAGGGTGGGCAAAGCGAAGCGTGCCCACCGCCTTGTTCGGTTGTCGAGAGATGGTGGGCACGGCGCTTTCGCGCCTTTGCCCACCCTACGGCACCTATGCTCTTACTTCTTCACCAGCGGGCACTCGCTGTCCTTGAGCGGCTTGGCCGCATCTTCCGCCGGGATGGTCGCGATCAGTTTGTAGTAATCCCACGGTCCCTTGGATTCTTCCGGCTTCTTCACCTCGAACAGGAAGGCGGGAATGATCCGGCGTCCGTCCTCGCGCAGCGGGCCCTTGCCGAACAGCGGATCGTCGGTCGGGATCTCCTTCATCTTGGCGACAACTTTGGCGCCGTCGTGCGGATTGCCGCCGAGGGCGTCCATCGCCTTCAGAAGATGCAGCACGGCCGCGTAATTGCCGGCCTGCGTCATCGAGGGCATCGCCTTGTTGGCGACCTTGTCCTGGAAGCGCTTCGAGAAGGCGCGCGTGCCTTCGTTGAGGTCCCAGTAGAAGGATTCGGTGAAGGTCAGGCCGTGCGCGGTCTTCAGGCCGAGCGAGTGGACGTCGTTGATGAACAGCAACAGCGCCGCGAGCTTCTGGCCGCCTTCGACGATGCCGAACTCGGCCGCCTGCTTGATCGAGTTGGTGGTGTCGCCGCCGGCATTGGCGAGACCGACGATCTTCGCCTTCGAATTCTGCGCCTGCAGCAGGAAGGAGGAGAAATCCGACGTGTTGAGCGGATGCTTGACGCCGCCGAGCACCTTGCCGCCGTTCGCGGTGACGACCGCGCTGGTGTCACGCTCGAGCGCAGCACCGAAGGCGTAGTCGGCGGTCAGGAAGAACCAGCTGTCGCCGCCGGCCTTTGTCAGCGCCTTGCCGGTACCGTTGGCGAGCATGTAGGTGTCGTAAGTATAGGAAATGGTGTTGGCGTTGCAGGCCTTGCCGGTGAGGTCGGCACTGGCGCCGCCATTGTTGAGCAGGACCGCGTTCTTTTCCTTGACGACGTTGCTGACGGCCAGCGCCACGCCGGAGTTCGGGGTGTCGGCGATCACATCGACCTTCTGGGTGTCGATCCACTGCCGCGCGATGTTGACGCCGACGTCCGGCTTGTTCTGGTGGTCGCCGCTGATCACATCGATCTTCCAGCCCTTGGCGCGAAGGCCGGAATCTTCCACCGCCATGTTGACCGCCGCCACGGCGCCGGGGCCGCCGATGTCGGCATAGAGGCTGGACATGTCGTTGAGCACGCCGATCGTGACGGATTTTTCCTGGGCGAAGGCGGATGTGGCAAAACCGAAGGCGGCACAGGCCAGAAGAGCCGCGGAGCGGCGCGCGAACGTCGTCGTCATAAAAGCTTTCCTCCATTGTCAAACATGCGGACGGCTCTCTTGGGGAGCCTTGTTCCGGCTGATGGCTCTACCGTGTCCCAAGGGCGTCGGCAATGCGCCTAAAGCCGGATGACGCCGCGTCCCCAGCGTCATCCGTCCGTTAATTTTTGGGCAAAATGCGTTGAGGCGCTATTTGAGCGCGTCCGATGTCAGCCTGAATTTCTGGATCCGTTTTCCGGTGTCGACCTCGGCGGTATAGACGTTACCCTTGGGGTCGATCGCCATGGCATGCACCCAGTGGAATTGTCCGGCATTGCGGCCGTTGTGCCCGAAGCTGCCGACCACGCTGCCGTCCTCGCGCCTGATCACCCTGATCTCGTTGTTCTCGCCGTCCGCGCTGAGCAGCCAGGTCTGCTTCGGATCGGGCCAGATCGCGATGTCCCACACCGCGCCGTTGCCGAGCGTGTTCTTCTCGAAGAAGAACTCCTTTACGAAGGTGCCGTCCGTCTTGAAGACCTGGATGCGGTTGTTGATGCGGTCGCAGACGTAGACGAGCCCGTCATTGGCGAGCTTCACGCAGTGGACGGGATTGCCGAACTGCTGGGACACCGGCGCCTTGGGATCGTACGCCGCCTGCTTGGTGTCATCAGGCTTGTTGCCGTAGGCGCCCCAGTGCCGCTTGTAGGCGAGGGTCGTTGCGTCGAACACGATGACGCGGCGGTTGCCGTAGCCGTCGGCGACGTAGATTTCGTTGGCGGCCTTGTCGATCGCGGTCTCGGCGGGTTTGCCGAGCTGTGTCGTGTCGTTGCTGCCGAGGCTCGGCGCGATCTTGCCGATCTGGGCGACGAACTTGCCGTCGAGCGTGAATTTCAGGATCGCGTTGTCGTTGTCGGCATTGCCGCCGACCCAGACGAAGCCGCGCTCGTCGACCTCGATGCCGTGCTCGCGGCCGACCCATTCATAGCCTTCGCCCACGCCGCCCCACGATCGCAGCAGATTGCCGTCGCTGTCGAATTCGAGCACCGGCGGCGCCGACACGCAGCATTTCGAACGCGGCGGAGTGAGGCTCGCGCCTTTCTCGTCGTCGGTGAGGGAGCGGGGGCGATGGATCACCCAGATGTGGCCTTGCCAGTCGACGGTGATGCCGCCGACCTGACCGAGGATCCAGTTGTTCGGCAACGGCTTTGGCCAGGAAGCATCGACCGCGAAGGTCGGGACGTCGCCGGCGGTTGCCGCGCCCGGAAGCGCAAACGCGACGGCCGCGATCAGGACAGAGAGGACGCGAGAGACATTTGCGAGCGCACGCTTAAAGCTTGCGCGATTCCGCCATGGCGTCATGGCAACCTCCCTTTATTGGCCTGCAGCTTGCTGCCGCTTGAGCGCGGGCAGTCAATCGCGGGGAGGCCGTCAAGTCAATCAGGCCGGCGAGCGGAAGCTCATCAGGCTGCGGGTCTTGTAGTCGTAGAACTTGCCGGTTTCGGTCCAGTCCGGCGCGCACATCGGCACGATGAATTCGGCGACCTGCTCGGCTGTATCGAGCGTCGCCGGATCTTCGCCCGGCATCAGCGTCGCGCGCATGCGGGTGCGGACGGGGCCCGGATTGAACAAATTGACGCGCAGTTTCGTATTCGCGGTCTCCTGTGCCCAGGCGCGCGCCAGCGTTTCCAGCGCCGCCTTGGACGCCGCGTAGGGACTGACATAGGCGGTGGCCTTGTTGGCCGCGCCCGAGGTGATGAACACCGCGCGGCCGGCGTCGGACTGCTTGAGCAGCGGCTCCATGCAGCGGATCAGCTGGAAGTTCGCGGAGACGTTGACCGCCATCACGTCGGTGAAGGCCTTCAGCTCGATATGGCCGATCGGCGAGGAGGGGCCGAGCACGCCGGCATTGCCGACGAGGATGTCGAGCTTGCCGTAGCGTTCGTGCAGGCCGGCGCCGAGCCGCGCGATGCCGTCGGAATCGGTGAGGTTGAGCGGCACCAGCGTTGCGCTGCCGCCGTCCTTGCGGATCTCGTCGTCGAGCTCTTCCAGCCCGCCCTGCGTGCGCGCGACCGCAACGATATGCGCGCCGGCCCTGGCCAGCGCTTTTGCCGTGGCGAAGCCGATGCCGCGCGAGGCGCCGGTGACGAGAGCGATGCGGTTGGCGAGGGGATTTGTCATCGAACAGCTTGATCCAACGCCGTCCCGGCGCAGGCCGGGACCCGTACGCCGTGACGTTTATGGCTAGGGAAGATGATTGTCACACCTTCTTCGAACCAGAGAGGCTTGTGGTAATGGGTCCTGGCTCCCGTGCGCAATTGCGCACTAGGCCAGGACGACGGCCTAGCTCGCCTCCGCCAGCAGCGACAATTGCCGCGGCTGCTGCTCGGTCTGGGTCTGGTCGGTGAGGTGGGTCGGATAGGCCCCGGTGAAGCAATGATCCGAGAATTTCGGATTGGCGGGGTCGCGGCCGGGCTCGCCCATCGCGCGGTACATGCCGTCGATCGACAGGAAGGCGAGCGAATCGGCGCCGATGATCTCGCGCATCTCTTCCAGCGAATGTGTCGCCGCAAGAAGACCACCACGGTCCGGCAGGTCGATTCCGTAATAGTCGGGATAGAGGATCGGCGGCGAGGCGAGGCGGAAATGCACTTCCTTGGCGCCGGCATCGCGCATCATGCGCACGATCTTCTTCGAGGTGGTACCGCGCACCAGTGAATCGTCGATCAGGATGATGCGCTTGCCTTCGATCGCGGCGCGGTTGGCCGAATGCTTCATGCGCACGCCGGATTCGCGGATCGCCTGCGTCGGCTGAATGAAGGTGCGGCCGACATAATGGTTGCGGATGATGCCGAGTTCGAACGGCACGCCCGAAAGCTGGCTGTAGCCGACTGCCGCGGGGACGCCGGAATCTGGCACCGGCACCACCACGTCGACCGGCACGTGGCTCTCGCGCGCAAGCTGCGCACCGAAGGCCTTGCGCACCTCGTAGACCGAGCGGCCGTGGACGATGGAATCCGGACGGGAGAAGTAAATGTACTCGAAGATGCAGGGACGCGGCGCGATCGGCGGGAACGGCTTGTGAATGTCCTGCCCGTTCTCGTCGAACACGATCACCTCGCCGGGCTCGATGTCGCGGACGAAGCGCGCGCCGATGATGTCGAGGGCGCAGGTCTCGGAGGTCAGGATCGGGCAACCATCGAGCTCGCCGAGCACCAGCGGACGGATGCCGCGCGGATCGCGTGCGCCGACCAGCTTCTTGTTGGTCAGCGACACCAGCGCATAGGCGCCCTCGATCTCGCGCAGGGCGTCGATATAGCGCTCGATGAAGCGGCTGCGCCTGGAGCGCGCGACCAAATGCAGGATCACCTCGGTGTCGGTGGTCGACTGCATCATCGCGCCGTTCTTCACGAGCTCGCGGCGCAGCGTCAGGCCGTTGGTGAGGTTGCCGTTGTGAGCGACCGCAAGGCCGCCGGCATTCAATTCGGCGAACAGCGGCTGCACGTTGCGCAGGATGGTCGCGCCGGTGGTGGAATAGCGGACATGGCCGACGGCCATTGTGCCGGGCAGGCGGTCGATCACCTCGCGGCGGGAGAAGGTGTCGCCGACGAGGCCGAGGCGGCGTTCGGAATGAAAGCGGCCGCCGTCATAGGAGACGATGCCAGCGGCTTCCTGACCGCGGTGCTGAAGGGCGTGGAGGCCGAGCGCCGTGATGGCCGCGGCATCGGGATGGCCGTAGATGCCGAAGACGCCGCATTCCTCGCGCAGCGTATCCCCCTCCAGATCGTCTTGAAGTTCCAGCGCGGCCGGGCCGAGATCAAGTAGGGCGTCCTGGTCAGGATTTCGCATCTCGTCCGAGCCTCTCGTTAGGGCTTATCAACGCGCCGCGGGTTTCTCGATCAGCTTTTTAAGGCTGTCACGAGCCGGTTTGCTGTATCCGTCGCCACTGCCCGAAGGCTGCTGCTCGGAATCAGTTTGCTCTTCATCTGGTTTGTTTTTCTTGAATCTCTTCAAGATGGTGTTCTCGGGGTCGTCAGGCAAGAGGGCCATCAGCCAATCGCCGGTTCCCTGCAGCACCACGCGGGATTTGGCCCCCGTGACCCAATCCGGGCGCTGCTTGTCCGGCACCAGCCAAGTGAAGAACAGGAAGGCGACCACGACGATCAAAAGCCCGCGCGCCAGCCCGAACAGAAAGCCGAGGGTGCGGTCCAGCGCGCCGATGCGCGAATCCAGGATCATGTCGGAGATCCGGACCGTGATCACGGAGACCACGACCAGGGTGCCCACGAACACGCCGGCGACCACGACCACGCTCGCGACGGTATCGTTGTTGAAATAGGTCTTTGCGGTCGGCAGTAGTTTCGAGAATGAATAAAGCGTGACAATCGCCGCCGTGCCCCAGGCCGCGATCGACAGGATTTCGCGCATGAAGCCGCGAACCATGGCGAGCAGGCCCGAAATCAGCATCACACCGAGCAGGATCAGGTCGAGGATGGTTACTGGCATCGGCTGGTCTGGTCCGCTCGTACTTCAAGGTGCTCAGCGAATCGGTGTTTGGCCGCCCGCCCTACGTGAGGGCCAGACGACGTTCCCGGCAAGGCCGCAACCACGCAATCCCATGCTGCTTTTGTGACGGCTGTATAGCGGCGAGGGCGGGGCACGTCACCACCGGCTAACCCTCTCCGCGGCGGAATCTTGCCGGTGTGGCATTTTTCTCTGCCGGAGCGCTCGAGTCGCCCCGCCGGGAGCCGCGTGCGGCGATCTCGGCGACCAATGTCGTCAGGCTGTTGATCGCGTTCAGCGACAGGCCGGCATCGCCGGCGGCTTCGCCCCGGGCCGATTCGGGCAGCACGGCACGCTGGAAGCCGAGTTTTGCCGCTTCTTTCAGCCGGGCCGGGGTCTGCGCCACCGGGCGCACCACGCCTGAGAGCGAGATCTCGCCGAAATAGACCGCATCGGTGGGTAACTGCGCATTAACCAGGGAGGACACCAGCGCCGCCGCGGCGGCCAGATCAGCCGCGGGCTCGTGGATGCGCAGGCCGCCCGCGACGTTCAGATAGACGTCGTGGCCGGACAGCTTGACCCCGCAATGGGCCTCCAGCACCGCCAGCACCATCGACAGCCGGCTCGGATCCCAGCCGACCACGGCCCGGCGCGGGGTGCCGAGCGAGGTCGGCGCCACCAGCGCCTGCAATTCGACCAGAACGGGCCTTGTGCCCTCGATGCCCGCGAAGACTGCGGTGCCGGGCGTGCCGAGATCGCGCTCCGACAGAAACAGCTCGGAGGGATTGGTGACTTCGCGCAGGCCAAGCCCGGTCATCTCGAACACGCCGATCTCGTCGGTCGGTCCGAAACGGTTCTTCACGGCACGCAGGATGCGGAATTGCTGCGAGCCTTCGCCCTCGAACGACAGCACCGCATCGACCATGTGCTCGACCACACGGGGGCCGGCGATCTGGCCGTCCTTGGTGACATGACCGACCAGGATGATGGCCGCGCCCGTCCTTTTGGCAAATCGAATCAGCGCCTGTGCCGAGGCGCGCACCTGCGTCACCGTGCCGGGCGCCGATTCCACCGTGTCTGTCCACATGGTCTGGATCGAATCGATCACGATCAGCCGGGGCACCGCGCCCTCGGACAGCGTCGAGACGATGTCCTCGACAGACGTCTCGGCGGCGAGCTGCACCGGCGCATCCGACAGTCCGAGCCGTTCGGCGCGCAGCCTAACCTGCGCGACCGCCTCTTCGCCGGAGATGTAGACGACGCGGTGTCCGGCGCGCGCCAGCAGGCTTGTGGCCTGCGTCAGCAGCGTCGACTTGCCGATGCCGGGATCGCCGCCGACCAGAAGCACCGAGCCGCGGACGAAGCCGCCCCCGGTCACGCGATCGAGCTCCGTCATGCCTGAGGACAGACGCGGGGCGTCCTGGGTTTTTCCGGACAGGCTCTCCAGCGCGAACGTCCGCCCCTTGCGCTTGGAGCGGATCGACACCGGCACGCTGCCGGTCGTGTCCTCCTCCGCGAGCGTATTCCACTCGCCGCAGGACTCGCACTTGCCCTGCCAGCGGTTATAGGCCGCGCCGCAGTTCTGGCAGACGAAGGAAAGCGTATTCTTGGCCATGAGGACAGCGAGCCCGGGGACAGCGAGTCGAGGGTTTCAGGTTTGCTGATTAGCACGGAATGACGGGTCAAGAGAGTGAGTCCGGGCGCACCCCGAATATCGCAATTCGGTACGCCGGATACACTCCTTGTTAGCTCTATGCCGTCGCCCCAGGCCGGACTTTGCCAAATGTTAGCGACCCGGGTCCAGTTTCGGAACCGATACGGGATGGCGAAACGAATGACGGGATTTTTGCGGATATTGCTCGCTTTGGGCATGGCCTGCGGCATTGTTATGCCGCCTGACGGCGTTGTTGCGGCCGATGCGAGGCGTCTCAACGTCGTCTTCGTCAACCCGGGCAAGACCGGCGAGGTCTATTGGGACATGGTTTCGCAGACCATGCAGGCCGCCGGCCGCAAGCTCGGCGCGCATGTCGAGGTGCTGACCAGCGAGCGCAATTACCGCACCATGCAGGAGCTCGGGTTCGGCGTGGTGGCACGCAGCGACAAGCCCGACTTTCTCATTCTCTCGAACGAGGAATCCGCCGCTGTCCCGATCATGGAGGCGGCCGAGGCCGCTGGGATCAGGACGCTGCTGCTCTCGAACACGCTGATCGGTGACGATGCGGCGCGTCTTGGACCGCCGCGTCAAAAGCTCAAGACCTGGCTCGGCGACATCACGACGGATCTTCAGACTGCGGGCGCGCGGATGGCCAATGCCCTGATCGACGCGGCGCGTGCCGAGAAATGGCAGAGCCCGGACGGCAAGATCCACATTCTCGGCGTCGGTGGCGACGAGATCACGCCGGCCTCGATCGCCCGCAACGCGGGTCTCAAGCTCGCGGTGGACGCCGCGCCCGACGTCGTGGTCGATCGGATGCTGTTCGCCAACTGGACGCAGTCGGAGGCCGAGCATGTCACCACGAATTATCTGAGCTGGGCCGCGCGCAAGGAGATCCGGCCTGCGGGCATATGGGCCGGAAACGATCCGATGGCGCTCGGAGCGCTTCGCGCGGTGGTCGCTGCCGGCTTCACGCCCGGGCGGAACATCCAATTGGTCGGCCTCAACTGGTCGGAGGATGCGCTGCGCGAGATCAAAGCGGGCCGCTTGCTTCTGACCGACGGCGGGCATTTCCTGCTCGGCGGCTGGTCGGTCGTTCTGTTGCGCGATTACGCCGACGGCTGCGATTTCGCGGCCGTATCACCCCGCGTCGAGGTCAAGACGTCCGCGATCACGCGCGACAACCTCGCTGCGGTCGGCGACCTCATCACCACGCGCGCCTTCGACCGGATCGATTTCGCGCGTTTCAGGGCCAAAGCAGGGCACTGCGGCCAATACGACTTCTCCGTCGATGCGCTCATCTCGTCGCTGACGCCTCTGGAAGGCGCTGCCGACTGATGCGAAACGGTGACGACATGACCGATCCGGATCGCAAGCAGCAGGCGGCGCCGCCGCGCTTGCGGTCGGTCGTCCGCGCGATGATCTGGGCCACCGTCCCTGTTCTGCTGCTGGTGCAATTGCTCGCCTCCGCTGGCGTCGAGGCCTCGAGCTTCTGGTCGCAGATCAGGCAGCTCGACGCCCGCATTGCCCGCGTCGCCGAGAGTCGCGCCGAGCTGATCGCCGAACCGCTCTGGAAGATGCGTTACGACCAGGTCACGAGCGTGCTCAACGAGATCATGCACGACGAGAGCATCGCCGCGGCGGCCGTTTACGATGATACCGGTATCGCGATCGCCCGCGTGATGGCGCGTCCGGCGGGGCAGGCGGCCGCGGAGGTCTCGCGTCCGATCAACTACAGCAACGGCAACATGGCGGTGCAGGCCGGCCGCATCGCGATCGTATATTCGCATGCGGCGCTCTACGCGGACGCGGGCAGCCGGCTGGTGCTGCTGCTGGTCGTCGGCCTGTTGGCAACGTTTGCGACCCTGATCGCCATGCGGATCTCCGCCAACCTCTTCATTGGCAGGCCGCTGGCGGCAATGATGTCCGCGATCCAGCGCAGCAAGCAGGACGGCCGCGCCTATCCGGCGGAAGTCAAATCCTCGAACGAATTCGGTCAGCTGGCGCATGCCTTCAATGCCATGCAGCACACGACGTCGGGTGCGCTCGACCGGCTTGGGCACATGGCCGCGCACGATCCGCTCACGGGGCTGCCCAATCGCCGCTCGCTCTCCGAGCACCTCGTGACCCTGAGCCACGATGCCGGCTCGCCGGACGCGCTGATCGCGCTCTGCTTCATCGATCTCGACGACTTCAAGGGCATCAACGACACCTTTGGCCATGACTCCGGCGACAAGTTCCTGGTGCACATTTCCGAGCGCCTTCGTGGTGCGGTCGAACCGCAAGATTGGGTGGCGCGGCTCGGCGGCGATGAATTCGTCGTCATTCGACCCGAGGTCAGCAACGAGGAGAGCGCGCAGCGGTTTGCACGCCAATTGTTGGATGCGATTTCCGAGCCGATCCGGCTTCATGACAAGCGAGTGGTGCCGCGTGCCAGCATCGGTCTTGCCGTGCGTCGCGCCGGAGATCCCGAGCTTTCGCACCTGCCGGCGCTCGCCGACATCGCGCTCTACCATGCCAAGAGCAGGGCGCCCGGCACGGTTGCCGTGCTCGACGAAGCGCTTCAGCGCGACTATCGCCGCCGGCGGGACCTCGAACTTGCCATTCCCACAGGCTTCGACGAGGGGCAGTTCGAGGTCTGGTATCAAAGCCAGGTCGATCTCGAAAGCCACGACATCGTCGGCCTGGAAGCGCTGATCCGCTGGCGCCATCCGGAACATGGCGTGATCGGTCCGGGCGAATTCCTGCCGCTGATCGAGCGCAGCGGCAACAATGCGCGGCTGACGCGCTACGTGCTCACCGACGCCTGCCGCGCCCTGCAAGCTCTGGCTGCGGCCGGCAGGTCGCGTATCCGGATCGCAATCAATCTGCCGCCGTCCGAGCTCGCCGACCATTCGTTCGCCGCCGAGCTGCGCGCGACCTGTGCGCGCTTCGACGTGCCGGCCTCGTTGCTGGAGCTCGAGATCACCGAGGGATCGCTGATCAACAACATGGCCAGCGCATCCGAGACGCTGCACCGGCTGCGGCGCCTCGGCGCCACCATCGCGCTCGACGATTTCGGCACCGGCTACAGCTCACTCGCCCATCTCAGGCGGTTTCCGCTGGACAAGGTCAAGATCGACAAAGCCTTCATCAACGAGATCCCTGACAGCGCGGAAGACAAGGCGATTGTTGGCGTGATCGCATCGCTCGCCGGTACGCTGGGCCTCACTTTGGTGGCCGAAGGCATCGAGCGCGCCGAGCAGGCCCAGGCGATGCGCGAGATGGGCGTGAGGTTCGGGCAGGGCTTTCTCTATCATCGGCCACAGCCACTCGAGGCCGTGTTGCTATGGCTCGAAGGACGGCCGGTCCACCACAGCCGCGTCATCGAGGACAGTCCGTCGATCGCACCCGAATTTGCCGTCTGAGCACAGCGCGGTTACGGCTGCGCTGCATTCCACAGCATGGAGAGGCCCGCCGCGATCATGATCGCGTCCATCACCACGCGGAACATCTCCGGCTTCAGGCGCAGCACGAAGCGTTTGGCAATGAAGGCGCCCGCCATCAACGAAGATCCCGCGATCAGGCCTTTGACGAACACATCGGCGGTCAGCGCGCCGAACCGTTCGAAGGTCACGGATTTCGCGGCATAGAGCCCGAGCGAAGAAGCCGCTTCGGTGGCGAGGAAAGCGCCCCGGGACAAGCCGTAGAACAGGAATAGCGGGACGCTGAGCGGGCCGGTGGAGACGACGATGCCGGTGAGATAGCCGATGGCGGCCCCGCCGATCGCCAGATGCCAGAGATTGGCCTTGAGATCGTGCCGCGCCAGCCAGTGTCGCACCGGCACCATCGCGATCAGGAAGACGCCGATGGCGAGATCGACGGCGTGCGAGGGCAGGGCCAGCAGCGTCCGCGCGCCGAGCACGGCGGCCGGAATACCTGTCACCGAATAAGCCGCGCAGGCCCGCCAGTCGACCTCGCGCCACCAAGCCAGGATCCGTGAGAAGTTGGCCATGACGGCGGCCACCGCCATGATCGGCACCGCCTCCTTTGGCCCGTAGGCATAGACCAGCACCGGCATCAGCATGATCGACGAGCCCGTGCCGACGATGCCCGAAATGGTGCCTGCGATGAGGCCGACGATGAGGACGAAGAGGAAAGCCAAAACAATCTCCACGAATCGGGAGAGTTTAGCCGCGGCCAGCAGCGCGGGCGATCCGCGAGGCGAGGGAACCCTATCTTGCCGAACGAGCCCGGCGTTAACCATCGCCGACGGTTCCAGTCTGAGCGAAATCGCTTCGAAGTTTCTTAAATCTTACTGGGTACCTCTCGTGGGCATAGTGACCTGGGGGAAGTGTATGGGTAAGCGGGCCAAACGCGGAAAGGCGCAGACGTTCGCAATCCCGATGGCCGCGAGAGTTGCAATCGGCGCCGTGGCCGTCGCCGCGTTGGGGTATGGTTTGCTGTCCCGACCGGCGAACGTGCAACCGGCGCGAAAGCCGTCCGCGCACGAAGCCCAAGCGTCGTCAACTCCGGTTTACGTCGCAACGCCGGTTCATGCATCATCGTCACCTCCCACTCCGGCATCGGCTCCACCTCCGGCCCCGGCGCCTCTGGTCGAACCGCCCAAAGCTGCCGACGTTCCCGGAGCATTTGTTCGGCAGGTGGTTGACTACGCCAGCCGCCAGACGCCGGGCACCGTGATCATCGATACCAAGAACACCTTCCTCTATTTCGTTCTGAACGACGCACAAGCACTGCGCTACGGCATCGGTGTTGGCCGCGAAGGTTTCACATGGTCCGGTGAGCAGACCGTGGCTCGCAAGGCAGAATGGCCCGATTGGCATCCGCCTGCGGAGATGGTCTCGCGTCAGCCTTATCTGCCGCGGTTCATGGCAGGTGGCCCCGGCAACCCGCTCGGCGCTCGGGCGATGTATCTGGGCGACACCGAATATCGAATTCACGGCACCAACAAGCCCGATACGATCGGGAAGCGGGTCTCGTCCGGCTGCATCCGACTGACCAATGAGGACGTCGTTGACCTCTATGATCGCGTGAAAGTCGGCGCGAAAGTGATCGTGCTTCCGACAACCGTTGCCCGCCGACCACCCCAGGGAGCACCGGCCGACGCCGCTTTCCGATTACCGGACCCGGCATCGCCGTCGAACCGGCCATCGGCAACTCACGCGCAGATGCCGTCATCTGGACCGAGGATCGCCGAGGCTCAGTAATTCATCCTCGGTCCTCATCCTGCAACGGAGAACAAGGAGGCACTGCAAGTCGCCTACGAGGTCATCCGGTAGGCATAAGCATTACGGCTTGTAGGGCGGAGGACAGACCACCTCTCCCAGAGGACTTCTCCGGCACGGCTCAGTCACCCTGATTGCGGTATGAGTATAAGCGTAGCTCAAAGCCGCGCCGGTTAGAGCCGCACCAAGGATTGCAATTTGCCATCGCAATTTCATGGCTTCGACTTCCCAAGAGGCGCGTCGACGAGCTGCCCTTTCATATCAGCGAAGCCCTGTTGACGCGAAGGAGACGTTTCGGACATCAGTCTATAGCTATTTTGGAAGGACCAAACCTTCCGTGCCATTTCAGAAGACGCACCTTGCCTCCTTATTATCCTCCCGCTCTTAAATTGTGATCAGGAAGGCAAGTTCCCATGAACGCCAAACCAACAATCGTTTTCTGCCACGGCATTTGGGCCGACGGCTCGTGCTTCAGTAAGGTCATCCCTGCATTGCAGGCCGATGGGCATGAGGTGATTGCCGTTCAATATGGTTTGGACTCTTACGAGGAGGATCTGGCGACGGTTAAGCGCACGCTCAATCGTGTCGGTAGTCCTGTCCTCCTGGTCGGTCATTCTTACGGCGGGGCCACCATTACAGGCGCAGGCACGGATGAGCGCGTGGTCGGGCTGGTGTACATTGCAGCGGTCGCTCCGGATGCCGGCGAAACCGTACAGGATCAGCTCGACAAATATCCCTCGGACATTTTCTCTCGCGTCGATGTGGCGGATGGGCGTGCCTGGATGCTTCCGAGTGGCACCGAGTTCTTCGCAGGCGATCTCTCCGACGCAGACCAGAAGCTGGTTTGGGCGACCCATTATGCGCCCGTCTATGATCTGTTCCAGCAGCAAAAGCTCAGCGCGGACAAGGTCGCGTGGAGATCGAAGCCAAGCTGGTACGTCCTGGCCACGAAAGACCACACGGTGCATCCCGATCTGCAACGTTGGGTCTCAAAGCGAATGGGAGCGACTGTTACCGAGGTCGCGAGCAGCCATGTGCCAATGCTGTCCCAGCCTGATGTGGTGATCGACGTCATACGCAAGGCGGCGGCCGCCGTTCAAAAGGGCTGATCGCAGTCACTGCGCTGAATGCGAAGGAGAGGTCGTTTGCGGGCGACCTCTCCTGTCCGGTGGGCGACGACTGCCTCCGGAGACATCCCGCCGGTGTTTTGCCCGGTTTCGGATTATGCGTAACCCTTTGATTTGCCAGCGGTCGGCTACTGTGCATGGGGTTGTTTTTCATGTTTTTGTTGAGTTGGCGCGGCAAGTCGGTGCTCGCAGCACGTGGAGCAAGGCCGGCTGCGCGCTGCTGACAGCATGTTGGCAGCAGGGTCCGGCTACGACCATCTCCTGACAAAACGGAGAGCGGGTCATGCGGGTCGAGGGAAGCTGTCATTGCGGTGAGACGGTGTTCGAGGTGACGGAGGCGCCCGCGAGCGTGACCCGTTGCACCTGCTCGCTCTGCGCCAAGCGCGGCGCGTTGTGGGCCTATTACACGCCGGCGCAGTTTCGGCTGCTGTCGCCCGCGGAGAACGTCGCGACCTATCTCTGGGGCAGCCGCACGGTCAAACACCATTTCTGCGCAAGCTGCGGCTGCGGTACCTATTCGGAGTCGCCGGACTGGTCGACCGGCAAGCCCGATTTCGACAATCCGAGGGTCGCCGTCAACGCGCGCCTGTTCGACGAATTCGATCTGGAGGCCGTGCCGGTGACCATGATTGACGGCAAGAATTTATGGTGAGCATGCGCTCTCGCGCATGTCTGCTGCTCGTCAGTGCTCTTGAGGCACTCTTGAAAAGCTGATCTGTTTCCGCCCGACAGAAAAGGGGAGGAAGCCGATGATGCGTCTTTTCGCGCGAGTGATGCTCGCGATGTGTCTGGCCGTTGTAGTCGGCTTCCATGCCCAGGCGCAGACCAGGCCCAAGGTCACGACATCAGGACCGGATTTCCCCAAGGCCGCGCTGTTCGTCGGCAACAGCTTCTTCTACTACAACAACGGCATGCCCGGGCATCTCTCCTTCATGGAGCGGGCTGCGTATCCCGAAAACAAGGCGGCCTATCGCAACACCATGGCAACGATCGGCGGCTCCGGCCTCGATTGGCACGACATGGACAATCTGCTGCGGCCGGGCGGCCTCGGCGCCTATTCGTTCGACGAGCAGAACAACGTCGTCTTCAACAAGCCGGGCAGGCAGTACGACGCCGTCGTGATGATGGATTGCAGCCAGTGCCCGATCCATCCGCAGTTGAAGGACGCGTTCGCGACCTTCGTGAAGAAGGACGGCGAGATCGTCCGCACGCATGGCATGCGGCCGGTCCTGTTCATGTCCTGGGCTTACGCCGACAAGCCTGAGATGACGGAAGCGTTGGCCGAAGCCTACACGATCGCAGGCAATGCCAATGATGCGCTGGTGATCCCCGCAGGTCTTGCCTTCGCGCGCGTGCGCAAGCTGCAGCCCGAGCTCAATCTGTATGCGCCGGACAAGCGGCACCCGAGCCCCGTAGGCACGTATCTGGCGACCTGCGTGACGTTCGCCGCGCTGACGGGCCGCTCGCCGGTTGGCAATTCCTACACGATGGGACTGGACGCACCGACGGTGGAGCTGCTGCAGAAAGCAGCGTGGGACACGGTGCAGGAATATTACGGGCGTTGACCTAGCGCAGCACCACCCAGGCCGGTGCGTGATCGCTCGCGCCTTCCTCGCCGCGAACCTTCTTGTCCACGCCGGCTTTTGCCAGGCGTGAGACGAGGGCAGGGCTGAGCAGGAGATGATCGAGCCGCAGGCCCGCATCGCGCGGCCAGCGGTTTCGCTTGTAATCCCAGAAGGTGTAGATGCGCTTCTCCGGGTGCAGTTCGCGGATCGCATCACACCAGCCTTGTGCCACCAGCGAGGCAAAAGCCGCACGGCTCTTCGGCTGGATCAAGGCATCCTTGTCCCACGAGCGCGTCGGATAGATGTCGATCTCATCAGGCGCAACGTTGTAGTCGCCGGCGAGCACCACGGGCAGGTCCTGCTTGATCAACGTTCTGGCGTGGCGCTTGAGTCGCGCGAACCAGTCGAGCTTGTAGTCGAATTTCGGTCCCGGCTGCGGATTGCCGTTCGGCAGGTAGATGCTGGTGACGATGACACCGCGTACCGCGGCCTCGATGTATCGCGCTTCGTGATCGGCAGGCTTTCCCGGCAAGCGATCGCGGGTGAGAACGGGCTCGGCATTGCGGGCCAGAATGGCGACGCCGTTCCAGGTCTTCTGTCCACACCACACAGCGCCGTAACCTGACTTTTCGATCGCGGCCGCCGGAAATTCGCCATCACTTGCCTTCAACTCCTGAAGTGCGACGACATCGGGCTTCGCCGTTCGCATCCATGCCAACAGATTGGGCAGGCGGCGATTGATGTTGTTGATGTTGAACGTCGCGATCTTCATGTAGAGCTACCGGCTCCTGCCTTCCGCTTCCGGAGAAACAATGTCCAAGTTGAGCTTTGCCGTTATCGCCGTCGCCGTTGCGTTCTCCGGGGTCGCCTCGGCACAATCATCCGATCCGCGCGGCGCGTGCAAGGCGGACTATGACAAGTTCTGCGCCGGCCTTGCGCCGGGCGGTGGCATCGTCGCCTGCCTCAACGGCAAGCGCGATCAGCTCAGCGCAACTTGCAAGACGGCGCTGGACAGCAGGAAGAAGAAGTAAGCGGCGCGCCGCTCAGCCCGGCAGCGGCGGCGGGCTTGCGGGCTGCTCGATCGGCGGCGGAGCGGGCGTCTGCTGCTCGACCCCCTGCGCGGGAGCCGGCTTGGCCAGCGGCTCCACCACATTCCCGCCTTTGTAGATGCGGGCGTAGCGGCGACCGAGGCTGGTCAGCACCTCGTAGCCGATCGTTCCGAAATGATGCGCGAGCTCGTCGACGGTGATGCCCTCGCCGAGCAGCGTCACCATGTGGCCGCGCCGCGCCGCATTCGGCGGCAGATCGGTGATGTCGATCGCGATCAGGTCCATCGAGACGCGGCCGGCGACCGGACAGCGCTTGCCGGCGACGATGACCTCGGCGCCGCGGGTGCCGTCATTGGAGCTTGCGGCGCGGAAATAGCCGTCGGCATAACCGACCGCGATGATCGCGAGTTTCGTCGGCCGCCGTGCGGTCCAGGTGCCGCCATAGCCGACGCTCTCGCCACGCTCGACATTGCGGATCTGCACGATGCGGGCCTTGAGATCGACCACCGGCTGCATCGGATTGTCGGCTTCCGGCGTCGGGTTGACGCCGTAGAGCGCGGCGCCCGGCCGCACCATGTCGAACTGGAAGGGCGCGCCGAGGAAGACGCCGGACGAATTGGCGAGCGCCGCCGGCACGCCGGAGAATTCGCTGGCGATGCCGCGGAAGGCCGCGAGTTGCTTGGCATTCACCGGGCTGTTGAGTTGCTCGGCCGCAACCAGATGGCTCATTACCAGCGTGATGCCGTGATCGCCGGCGTTGATGCGGGGGATGATGGCCTGCGCTTCCGCAAGCGTCAGGCCGAGCCGGTTCATGCCGGTGTCGATGTGGATGGCGGCGCCACCGGTCCAGCCGGTGCGGCGGCAGAACACGTCCCATTCGGCGAGCTCGTTGAGATCGCCGATCACGGGGCGGCAGTTGATCTGGGCGTAGTGCTCGCCGGTGTTCTGGAAATAGCCGCCGAGCACGTAGATCGCAGGCTCCGGCACCGCCGCGCGCACCTTGCGCGCTTCCTCGATAGTGGCGACGAAGAAGGTCTTGCAGCCGGCCTTGTTCAGGGCCCGCGCGACCTGCTCGGCACCGCAGCCATAGGCATCGGCCTTGATCACCGCCGAGCATTCGGCCGGCACCGCCGTCTTCTCGAGCTTGCGCCAGTTGGCGATGATGGCGTCGAGATCGACCGTGAGCACGCCGCCGAAGGCAGCGAGCGCGGCAGCCTGATTGGCCTCCGCGGAGAGAAGGCCGGATTGCGGGATGATTTTCGGGTCGGACGCCATTGTCATGGCGCCGTTTTACGCAAGAGGCCGGTCGGGTTCAACCCAGGGAACTCAGTAGTCGTTGCCGCTGCGGTCCGGCACCTGGCTGTCCGGCGCAAGATCGCCGAACCGTGTGATCGACGCTTCGAAGGCCACATCGACGGTGCCGGTCGGGCCGTGGCGCTGCTTGCCGATGATGACTTCGGCCTTCCCGTGCGCAAGATCCATGTCCAGGCGCCATTTTTCGTGCTCGGGCGTGCCCGGGCGCGGCTCTTTGTTTCCGAGGTAATATTCCTCGCGGTAGACGAACAGCACGACGTCGGCGTCCTGCTCGATCGACCCCGATTCGCGCAAGTCCGAGAGCTGCGGCCGCTTGTCGTCGCGCGACTCGACCTGGCGCGAGAGCTGCGAGAGCGCAATCACGGGCACGCTCAGTTCCTTGGCGAGCGCTTTCAGGCTGGTCGTGATCTCGGTGATTTCCTGCACGCGGTTTTCGCTGCGCTTGCCCGAACCCGACAACAGCTGAATGTAGTCGATGACGATGAGGTCGAGGCCCTTCTGCCGCTTCAGCCGGCGGGCGCGCGCCATCAGCTGGGCAATAGAGAGACCGCCGGTCTCGTCGACATAGAAGGGCAGTGACTGCAGCTCGATCGAGACCTCGCGGATCTTCTCGAAATCGGCCTCCGAGATGCCGCCGCGGCGGATCGAGGAGGAAGGGATGCCGGTGCGCTCGGCCACGATACGCGTGGCGAGCTGGTCGGCCGACATTTCGCAGGAGAAGAAGCCGATGACGCCGCCATGGGCGGCCTTCATGGTGCCGTCGGCCTGGAGTTCACCGACATAGGCCCGGGCGACGTTGTAGGCGATATTGGTTGCAAGCGACGTCTTGCCCATGCCGGGACGGCCGGCGACGATGATGAGGTCGGAGTGCTGCAATCCGCCCATCTTGGTGTCGAGGTCGCGCAGGCCGGTCGAGATGCCCGACAGCTTTCCGTCGCGCTGGAACGCTTTTGCGGCCAGATCGACCGCAAGCGTCAGCGCCTGCGAAAATTTCTGGAAGCCTCCGTCATAGCGGCCGGATTCGGCGAGTTCGTAGAGGCGGCGCTCGGCGTCCTCGATCTGCGCCCGCGGCGCGAAGTCGACCGGGGCGTCATAGGCGACATTGACCATGTCCTCGCCGATGCCGATCAGGTCGCGCCGCAATGCCAGATCGTAGATGGTGCGCCCATAATCCTGCGCATTGATGATGGTGGTCGCTTCGGCGGCGAGACGCGCCAGATATTGCCCGATGGTCATGCCGCCGATATCGGTGTCGGCGGGCAGGAAGGTCTTCAGTGTGACGGGCGTCGCGATCTTGCCCATCCGGATCAGGCTCGAGGCAGTCTCGAAGATGGTCTGGTGCAGCGGCTCGAAATAATGCTTCGGCTCCAGGAAATCGGAGACGCGGTAAAACGCGTCGTTGTTGACCAGGATCGCGCCCAGAAGGCTCTGTTCCGCTTCAATATTATGCGGCGCGCTTCGATAGGCGGGGGTTCCGGCTTCGGGCGCGAGTTTGAGAACGTTCGAATCAGTCAGGGCCATGGTCGAGCGATAGCAATTTTCTGGGGCGGATGCGGGGCCGGGATAAAGCGCCGCCTCAGACCAAAGCGGAAGCGAAAGCTGGCCGCTATCAACCGATCATTAAAATGGTGGATGATTGCCCGCCGCACCACGCGCCGCGCTTGACGGATTTTCGTGGAACCAGGTCGCCGCCTAAAGCGGCCGCTACCGTGCCGCGGAAAACGCCGGATGAAGTGAACCTGATGGGTGGGCGGGCCGACATATCGAGACGCGCGCGGATGACGCACGCTGGGCGCTTTCGGCTCGGTTCAGACCAGCAGGAGGTAGACCAGCGCAACCAGAGCCGCCCCGACGCCGGTAGCAATCAGGGCGTAATCGGTGCGGAGGTCGTCCTGCACGTCGAATGAGGTTTTGGTCTCGTCGCTCATGGCGTCGGTCTAAGCCAGGGCCGACGAGACTTATGTGAAGCAGATCACATCTCCCCGGATTCTTTCGGGGGTACAGCCGGAACAGGTTAGCGGGCGGGGGGTTGTCTCCCGATCTGCCACCAGGGAACGAGGCAAGCGATGCGGCCAGAACGGCAGCCCCGGAATTGGCGAAGCGAAGCAGGCAGCCGACTTTGGCTGTCGGGGCTGATCGCGGCCATGGAGCACGCTGAGCGGCCGGAAGTCCGTCGGGAACCGGTCGCCCCCGAAATCCTGAAGGCACTGCGGATGCAATTGGCCTTAACGGCCTCTTACCGGTCCGCTCCGATTTCGACCCTGCGCCACTAGGACTTATTCACCAGCTAGCTTCAGCCTCGGCGTGGCACCGGCTTCGACGGCCCGCAGCCGGGCTTCTTCACGCGCGATGTAGTTGCGTGTCGTCGGCACGACGCCTTGACGCCGTGTGAGTTGGATCTGGAAGTTCATCATATCCTGCTTGCGGAAGGTCATCTCGCTGGCTGCCAGATAAAATTCCCACATCAGCGCGAAGCGCTCGTCATACAGCTGCACGGCTTCTTCGCGCCGCGCCATGAAGCGCTCGCGCCATGCCTTCAGCGTTTCGGCGTAATGCAGACGCAGAATCTCGATGTCGCAGACCAGCAGGCCTGCCCGCTCGATCGCCGGCAGCACCTCCGAGAGGGCGGGGATGTAGCCGCCGGGAAAGATGTATTTGGCGATCCAGGGATTGGTGGAATCCGGGCCCTGCGAACGGCCGATCGAGTGCAGCAGCATGACGCCGTCCTTGTCCAACAGCTCCGCGCAGCGCCGGAAGTAGGTGTCGTAGAAGCGGGCGCCGACATGCTCCAACATGCCGACCGAGACGATGCGGTCGAACGGGCCGGCGATGTCGCGATAGTCCTGAAGCAGGAATTTGGCCGATCTGGTCAGGCCCTTTTCGGCTGCGCGCGCATTGGCGATCTGCAACTGCTCGGTCGACAACGTGACGCCGGTGACGTCAGCACCTGCGATCTCGGCGAGATAGAGCCCAAGTCCGCCCCAGCCCGAGCCGATGTCGAGGACGCGCTGGCCGTCCCTGACGAGCAGCTTTGCGGCGATGTGCCGTTTCTTGGCGAGCTGCGCATCGTCGAGCGTGCTCTCCGGCGTCTCGAAATAGGCGCAGCTATATTGCTTGTCGGCGTCGAGGAAGAGCGAATAGAGCCTCGCATCGAGATCGTAATGGTGTGCGACGTTGCTGCGGGAGCGCGGGCGCGGATTGAACTGCTTCAGGTGCCGCACCAGATAGCGCAGGTGCCACCAGGGTTTTGCCCAGTGCGGCAATAGGTCGGGTTGATCGAGCAGGATCGCGAGGGCATCAGCTATGGTGCCGTGCTCGACGACGAACTCGCCGTCCATGTAGGCCTCGCCAAGCCCGAGCTCGGGATTGACGAGGATCTTCCGCTCTGCGTCCGCGGTGACGAAGCGGACTGCGACCGGTTTGCCCGAGCCATCGCCGACGGTGAACTTCGAGCCCTTCGCCGTGGTCACCGTCATCGACCCGCGGCGGATGAATTGAGACAGGAATTGACGCAACAATCGATCCATCGGCACCCATCCTCTCGAGCGAACCCGAAGAGATGCGACTAACCCGGCCTTTACACCCTACGCCCGGGCATCTCAGCGGTTCCTATGCGTTTGCATCTAGATCTAGGGAGGTGTCCCGGGCCCGCTATTGCGCTGTGCTCAAAGCGGATATTCCAAAACCGCTTAATCACATCCTTGCGCGCGGAGCCTGCTTCCATTCGCGGCTCAATCGGATAAAAGGTGACCCGCTGCGGCGCCGCCTGCCGGCTGCACCTCTCGGAATTCAATGGAGATGATGGGAATGTCGAGCCGAGCGCTCAGCCTCGCGATGGTCTTGCTTCTGATCGGCTTCGGCGCGACCGACACCGTTCTCGCGCAGGCGACGAACCTCGAGGCCGGCAAGGCCCCATCCCAGCTTTTCGCGCAGACCTGCAATGCATGTCACAAGAGCCCGCGCGGCCTGTTGAAGACGGTGGCGCCGGGCTCCTTGCCGGGCTTCCTGCGTCAGCATTACACGACCAGCCCCGACATGGCCGGCGTGCTTGCCTCTTACCTGGTCTCCAACGGAGCCACCGACACCCGCTACCAGGCCAAGGACGGCAAGGACAAGAAGGACGGCGCCAAGGACAAGGAAGCCGCTACCAATCCCGCGCAGTCCCCTGAACATCAGGGCCGCCGGCAGCGTTCCCAGGAATCCGCCAAGCCGGAAGGCGAGGGTGCCGCTCCCGCGGCCGAGGGCGCGCGTCAGAAGCGCGCTGCGCGGCCGGCCGAAGACGGAACGAAGGACGGCGCGAAGCCCGAGGGCCAGGCTGCACCCGAAGGGCGCAAGGCGAAGCGTCTCGGCAAGCGCGGCAAGCCGGGAAGTGATGAGGCGCCGAAGGTCGATGCCGCGGCGCCGACAGCAGACGACAAGAAGAGCGAGCCGAACGTCGAGTCCAAGCCCGAGACAAAGCCCGAGACTGCGAAGGTGGATTCCGGCGAGGCTAAATCCGAAGGCAGCAAACCCGAAGGCAGCAAGCCGTCCGAGAAGCCCGCCGAGGCCAAGCCGGAAAGCGCCAAGGTGGAGCCGCGCGGCAGCGAAGCTCCGGCGTTGCGGCCCGACCCGGTGCCGCAGGTGACGCCGGCAGCACCGTCCGCCGAGAAGCCCGCCGAGCCAGCTGCGCCCAAGGCGGCAGAAGAGGCTGCTCCCAAGCCCGCCGCGAGGTCCGAACCGCCAGCGAAGTCGCAGGAGCCGGCGCCCGCGACCGCTGCGGCGCCACCGGCGCCAGCCGAATCGTCCGGTCCGCCGACGCCGCCGATTTCGCGATAGGCGACCACATTTTTAGCCATGTGAAGGCCGCGCGCTCGGGCGGCCTTCGTCGTCTTGACCGCAACACGATTGATCGCAGCAGCGATCTCGCGCGGCCAGCCGGCGCTGACGGCCGAATACAAGCTCAATCTGTTGTCGCCCGCGGTCCGCAAGAAACTGATCTGCCGGGCGAGGGTGATCAAGCCGGGGCGTCAGGTCTCCGTGGTCGCCGCCGGCGTTTTCTACGTCAGCGACGGCGTCGAGAAGCACACGGCAATGGCGCTCACGTCGATCGCGATGCTGAGCGAGGACGTTGCTGCCACAACGAAAAGCCCGGCCGCCTGAGGCGACCGGGCTTCGAAAGCCTGCGCGAACGAGCGCGAGGCTTACTTCTCGGTCTCTTCAGCAGCCGGTGCCGGCTCGGCGTCGTCCTGCTGGGCTTCGGGGTCGAAGAACTCGCCGGCGGCTGCGATCGCTTCGGCCGCAGCATCCCGGTCTTCGTTACGGCTCGAGATGTCCTCGCCGCGGTTGATGCGCTCGGCCTCGTCCTGGCTGCGCGCCACGGTGACACTGATCTCGATCTCGACCTCGGGGTGGATGGCGACCGTGATGGTGTGCTTGCCGATGGTCTTGATCGGCGCGTCGAGCTGAACCTGCGGGCGGGACAGTGAAACGCCGTCGGCTTCGAACGCCACGACGATGTCGCGCACGTTGACCGAGCCGAACAGTTGGCCGGCTTCCGAAGCCTGACGGATCACGATGATGTTCTTGCCCTGGATCTTCTCGGCGACCTTGGACGCCTCGCCCTTGGACTCAAGGTTGCGAGCCTCGAGCTCGGCCTTCATGCCGTCGTACTTGGCACGGTTGTCGGCGGTGGCGCGCAGCGCCTTGCCGCGCTTGAGCAGGAAATTGCGGGCATAGCCGTCGCGAACCTTCACGACTTCGCCCATGTGACCGAGCTTGTTGACGCGTTCCAGCAAAATGACTTCCATATTCGTTCTCCTTTGATGTGTTGAGTGAGTTGGAATTTCGAACTTGAACTTTCGGGCTTGAACTCAAGAGGTCGGCAGCGGCGGCGGCTGGCGCGTACGAAGGAAGCGTTCGCGGAGGCCGAACACGGCATCGGCGAGGCCGAGGATCACCATCGCGATGACTGGCCATCCGAACACGACCACGACGGCGTAGGTCGAGCCGAGCCAGAAGGTGCGGCTCTTCAGCGCCAGCGTCAGCGTATGCAACACGGCAAAGCCGGTCAGTGCGTATCCCATCATTAGCGCCGCCGTCGCGATCTGCGCCACGATCGCAAGCAGTCCGCCGGTGAAGCAGAAGGCGAGCGCGATGCAGAGCGCCACGAGCGTCATCGGCGGCAGCTCCGCCGTCATCAGGTCCGGCCAGGGGCGCCGCAGCCGGCCGGACGTCGCCGTCACCTTGGTGCTGAGCCAGAGGTTGAGGGTCAGCGTCATCATCGCGACGATGGTGGCGCCGGCCGGCAAGATCCGCACCAGTGCGCCGACGAATTGGTCGGTCTCGCCGGAGCTCTGCGGGTCGGCGGCTCGGAGGAGGCGCATCAGGCCACGGCGCAGCGTGCCCGTGATGGTCTCGGCGTCTGTGCCGATCGTGAGCAGGGCGGCGATCGTGGTCAGTGTGGCGAAGCCTGCGATCCACAGCAGGATGCGGCCGACCGGATACCACTCGAGCGCTGGCTCAGTGGCGGCCTCCGGCGCGGCGGGTCCGACCTGCCGGCTGAGCAGGACGAGATGGCCGAGCCACCAGGCCGGCAATGCGACGGTGAGGGCAAAGGCGATGCAGTAGGGCAGGCCGAACAGGGCGCCGAGGCCAACCGCGGCGGCGATGCCGCCGAGGCTCGCGCAAAGCGGTCCCCAGCCGATCGAAGCGACCATCAGCGGCAGCGGTGCGAGATAGAACAGGACGAGCGAGATCAGCGCGCCCGAAGCGATCGAGGCGAACATCAGGGCCGACGCAGCGCCGGCGATCAGGGCTATCAGTCCAAAGGCCATCATCAGCTGTCCCGCTCCCTTCGAGCGGTTAGAGGCATCTCGCCCCAACCATCGGCGACCGGACGATCCGGAAGCCTTATGAGAAACTAGGTCGTACGGCCGGCGGCGATGTCGTCGCCGGCCGTATTCGTCTTAGCGAATGACGTAGGGCAGCAGGCCCAGGAACCGCGCGCGCTTGATGGCGCGGGCAAGCTCACGCTGCTTCTTCGCGGACACCGCGGTGATGCGGCTCGGCACGATCTTGCCGCGCTCGGAGACGTAGCGCATCAGCAGCTTGGAGTCCTTGTAGTCGATCTTCGGAGCATTCGCGCCCGTGAACGGGCAGCTCTTGCGGCGACGGAAAAACGGGCGGCGTGCACCAGCTTCAGCCATTGTTCTTACTCCCCATCCGTCGTGGTGGTGGTGGTGGTTTCAACGTCTTCGCGCGGACGGCGCGGACCGCGGTCACCGCGGAAGCCGCCACCTTCACGATCGCCACCACGGAAACCACCCTCGCGGTCGCCACGGAAGCCACCGCCTTCGCGATCGCCACGGAAGCCGCCGCCACGGTCGTCACGCTCGCGGTCACGATCGGCCTTGCGCATCATCGCGGACGGGCCTTCCTCGAGCTCCTCGACGCGAACGCTGAGATAGCGGATCACGTCTTCGCTGATGCGCTCCTGGCGCTCGATCTCGGCGATCGCCGCGGACGGCGCGTCGATGTTGAGCAGCACGAAATGCGCCTTGCGGTTCTTGTTCATGCGGTAGGTGAGGGAGCGTACGCCCCAATTCTCAGTCTTGGTGACCTTGCCGCCGAGACCTTCGACGATGCCGGTCATCTGCGCAGTCAGCTCTTCGACCTGCTGCGTGCTCGCGTCTTGGCGCGCGAGAAAAACATGCTCATAGAGAGCCATGGAAGTCCTTTCCTCATGTTGGCGCATCGCCCGGCGTCAAGCCCTTAAGAGGCCTTCGGAAAGGACTCTGGGATTAAGCTCAGAAGGCGGAAACACGGGACGACGGGCCGACTGGCCCTGCCACACCAAAATCACGAATGATTTGCTGAGACCGTCCGTTCAGCTCCCGGCCGGGGTCTGCGGATGGGCGCGTTATACGGATTTCGGCTGGCTTGGCAAGGTTGCAGGCGGCGGTTTCGGCGCGGATGGTCCCGATGCGGGCGGCTGGAACCACCGCGGACCACCATACCGGCTTGATTTATTTGTTTGTATGTCATACAAATAAGTCTAACGGGAGCGAACCCCAATGGCAGAAAAGCCGGCCCATGAGCCGCTCGAGGCGGCAGGCGACCCCAAGCACGCCGCCCGCGCCACGCGGTCGGCCGGCCGCAAAATGCGCTCGCTGCTGCTGGATGCCGCGAGCCCGCTGTTTCGGGAGCGGGGGCTGTCGGGTACGGCGATCACCGACATCGCAGCCGCTGCGAACGCATTCCCGAGCCAGATCACCTATTATTTCCGCACCAAAGAGGCGCTGTTCGTCGAATGCGCCTGCCGCGAACTGCTGTACCTGGCGCGGGCGACCGAGCAGGCGGCGCTGAAGGCGCGCACGCCGCAGGACTATACGCACGCGCTGGCCGAGACCGTCACAGCTAGCGATTCGGTCGCCTTCTTCGCCGAGGCGCTGACGCTGACGCGGCGGCGCCAGGATCTCGCGCCGCTGGTCGAGCGCACCATCGAGCGCCTGCACAGTGAAGGTGCGCGGGCCTATGCGAGCCAGGTCGCGCGGCACGGCTGGCGCTCCCTGCGCGCGTCCGATGAGAGCTCGCGGCGGTTCTGGGTCGTCGCCATCGGAATCATCCTCAAAGGCTACGCCATGGGCCGTTCGCCCGAGGCGCTGTGCGCCGAGATGCTGCGAGTGCTGGGCGAGCAAGCGAAATCCAATCATGACGCTGCGCGCTTGCGCCTCGTCGACGCGCGCGACGCATCGAGCAATTCGAATGAGGAGAGTTAGGCCATGACTGCGCTTCGCATGCGTGCCCGCGATTTCCTGACCGACGATCAACTTGCCGACGTGCGCCGGCGCGTGACCTGGAAAGGCGTCGCGCTGATCGCGCACGCCTGGGCGCTCATCCTCGCCGCAATCGCCTTGGTCGCGTGGTGGCCCAATCCGATCACCTATATTGTCGCGGTCGCCATCATCGGCTCGCGCCAGCTCGGGCTCGCGATCCTCATGCATGACGGCGCGCATGGCTGCCTGTCCGCCGACGAGAAAACCAATCTGACCTTGAGCCAGTGGTTCTGTGCCTATCCTCTGTTTGCGGAGACGCGCAGCTACCGGCGCTATCACCTTCAGCATCATGCGCGCACGCAGCAGGAGAATGATCCCGATCTCGTGCTGTCGGCGCCGTTTCCGATCACGAAGCTCAGCTATCGCCGCAAGTTCATTCGCGATCTCACCGGGCAGACCGGCTACCAGCAGCGCAAGGCGCAGTTGCTCAATGCGCTGGGGCCGAAGGACTGGCCGTTGCGACAGCGCGCGGCGCATTTTTGGGAGAAGCTCGGCCCGCAATGTCTGGTCAATGGCGCGATGTTCGCCGCGCTCACGGCCGCCGGCGTGTGGTGGGCCTATCCGCTGCTATGGCTGGTGCCGCTCCTGACCTGGATGATGGTCATCACCCGCATCCGCAACATTGCCGAGCACGCGGTCGTGCCCGACAGCAGCGATCCCTTGCGCAATACCCGCACCACGTACGCCAATTTCTTCGAACGTCTGTTCATCGCGCCGTATTACGTGAACTACCACCTCGAACATCATCTCCTGTTCTACGTGCCCTGCTACAATCTGCCCAAGGTGCACCGCCTGCTGAGCGAGAGCCGGCATGCGGGCCGCATGGAGGTGCAACCGAGTTACGCAGCCGTGCTGCGGCTTGCGACCGCGAAGCCGAACCGCGATGACCGGCCGGGGCAATTGGTCAACAGCGCGCGCCGCGCGCAGGCGGGGTCCGAGGTCGACGCCAACCAGACGGCCGGCGGATTCTAGGGACCCGTCTCTCCAGTCGAAGGCTGCTAGGTGAGTGCTGATCGAAGTTCCTATCTTGGCTTGACATTCCGGCCCCGGACAGTGTCTACGGCCCCCTTTGGAGCATGATCCGGAACCATGGCCTAAGGCCGTGCGTCATCGGCTGCCGGTTCTCGCAGGGATCACGTCCGACAAGCAGGGAGCGCCGATGACGGCAGCATTCACATTTCCGGGGCAGGGTTCCCAGGCGGTCGGCATGGGCAAGGCCCTAGCGGATGCCTTTCCGGCGGCGCGCGCCGTGTTCGACGAGGTCGATGCCGCGCTGGGGGAGAAGCTGACGGCGACCATCTGGGATGGTCCGGCCGAAACCCTCCAGCTCACCCAAAACGCCCAGCCGGCCCTCATGGCGGTGTCCGTCGCCACCCTGCGCGTGCTGGAGGTCGAAGCCGGGTTTTCCGTAGGGCGGGATGCGGCCTTCGTCGCCGGCCACTCGCTCGGGGAATATTCGGCGTTGGCCGCGGCCGGCAGCCTGACGATTTCCGACACCGCGCGGCTGCTTCGCATCCGCGGTCTCGCAATGCAAAAAGCCGTGCCGGTGGGCGTCGGTGCGATGGCCGCTCTGCTCGGCCTCGACTACGAGGCCGCCGTGGCGGTGGCGGACGAGGCCGCTCAGGGGCAGGTCTGCCAGGCCGCCAACGACAATGGCGGCGGGCAAGTGGTCGTCTCCGGCGACAAGGCCGCGGTCGACCGCGCCGTCGAGATCGCCAAAACCAAGGGCGCCAAGCGCGCGATGTTGCTGCCGGTGTCCGCCCCGTTCCATTGCAAGCTGATGCAGCCGGCTGCCGACGCGATGGCGGAGGCGCTGGCCAAGGTCACGATCAAGCCCCCGGCGGCCCCGCTGGTGTCGAACGTGCTGGCGAGCGCGATCGTCGATCCCGACGAGATCCGCCGCCGCCTGGTCGAGCAGGTCACCGGCACCGTGCGCTGGCGCGAGTCGGTTGCCTATATGGCGGGGCAGGGCGTTACCCGTTTCTTCGAGATCGGTGCCGGCAAGGTGCTGACCGGCCTCGTCAAGCGTATTGCGGACGGTGCCCTCGGCGTTGCGGTCGGTGGTCCCAACGACATTGCCGCCGCAAAGGATGCATTGGCCGCTGCGAAGCAGGCCTGAGGCGCGATGATTCGTCGTCGCGCTTGAGTTCTTTAGTTGACGCACGATCCTTTCGGAAAATCGCTGCGCACGTTTCCGGATCGTGCCTTGGAGGAGTTATCGATGTTCGATCTGACTGGCAAAAAGGCGCTTGTCACCGGCGCAACCGGCGGCATCGGCGGCGCGATCGCACAAGCGCTTCACGCGCAGGGCGCCACCGTCGCGATATCGGGGACGCGCAAGGAAGTGCTGGATGAGCTTGCCGGCAAGCTCGGCGAGCGCACCCATGTGCTGCCCTGCAATCTCTCCAAGGCCGACGAGGTCGAGGCGCTGGTGCCCGCTGCGGAAGCGGCGATGGGACAGGTCGACATCCTCGTCGCCAATGCCGGCATCACGCGCGACAATCTCTTCGTGCAGCTCCGTGACGAGGACTGGGAGGAGGTCATCAACATCAATTTGACCTCGACCTTCCGGCTTGCCCGCGCCGCCACCAAATTGATGATGCGCAAGCGCTTCGGCCGCATCATCGCCATCACCTCGGTGGTCGGCGTCACCGGTAACCCGGGGCAGGGCAATTATACCGCATCGAAGGCGGGCCTGATCGGCATGATCAAGACGCTGGGTGCCGAATACGCCAAGCGCGGCGTCACCGCAAACTGCATCGCGCCCGGCTTCATCAAGACACCGATGACCGATGCGCTCAACGACAAGCAGCGCGAAACGATTCTGACCAAGGTTCCGGCCAATCGCCTGGGGACGCCAGAGGACATCGCGGCGGCCGCCGTCTACCTGAGTTCGAACGAAGCGGCCTATGTCACCGGCCAAACCATCCACGTCAACGGCGGCATGGCCATGATCTGACGCCTCATGCCGCACCGCCCCCTTGGGCAGCCGAATGCGGCAAACGGCCGTTTCCGGAGCGAAATGAGGCTTGTAGTCAACGCAATTGAAGTATGATAACCGGACCTTCAACGGATGGGCAAAGAACGCCATTGCAGGTTTTTGAAACCCTGTATATTGGCGATGCGGAGCCTTGGCCGTCATTCGCCGGGCCTGCATCGGTTAGGATGGGGCCAAATCAAAGTTCGTAAGCGAAGGCAGTCAACGACCACGACGGCTCGTATCGTCCCGGGGGGTCGGGTCTACAGGGAACAACACGAGGTTATGCAATGAGTGAGATTGGCGAGCGGGTTAAGAAGATCGTGGTCGAACACCTTGGTGTTGAACCCGAGAAGGTTGTCGATGCTGCGAGCTTCATCGACGACCTCGGCGCCGACAGTCTGGACACCGTCGAGCTGGTGATGGCGTTCGAAGAGGAATTCGGTTGCGAGATTCCGGACGATGCCGCGGAAACGATTCTTACCGTCGGCGATGCCACCAAGTTTCTCGAGAAGAACGCGAAGAGCTAAGGCTCTTCATTTTCGCGGGGACAACATTGAAACCGGACGGACCGCCCAACAGCGGTCAGCCGGTTTCTTGTTATTGGCCGTGAATATTTCGATGCGGAGTTTTCGGATATGAGACGGGTTGTCGTCACGGGTCTTGGCATGGTTTCGCCACTCGGCTGCGGTGTCGAGCCGACCTGGAAACGCATCCTCGACGGCCAAAGCGGCGCACGCAGGATCGAGAGCTTCGATGTCTCCGATCTTCAGACCAAGATCGGCTGCACGGTCGTGCGCGGCGACGGCACCAACGACACTTTCAATCCCGACATCTGGATGGAGCCGAAGGACCAGCGCAAGGTCGACGACTTCATCATCTTCGGCATGGCCGCGGCCGGCCAGGCACTCGACGATGCCAACTGGCACCCCGAGACCGAAGAGGACAAATGCGCGACCGGCACCATGATCGGATCCGGCATCGGCGGCCTCAACGGCATCGCCGAGACCGCGGTCCTGCTGAAGGAGCGCGGGCCACGCCGGGTCTCGCCGTTCTTCATTCCGGGGCGCCTAATCAATCTCGCCTCCGGCTATGTCTCGATCAAGCACGGACTGAAGGGGCCGAACCATTCGGTGGTCACGGCCTGCTCGACGGGTGCTCACGCGGTCGGCGATGCCGCCCGCCTGATCGCGCTCGGCGATGCCGACGTCATGGTTGCCGGCGGCGCGGAATCGCCGATCGGCCGCATCGGCATTGCCGGCTTCAACGCCGCGCGTGCGCTCTCGACAGCCTTCAACGAAACGCCTGAGAAGGCCTCGCGTCCCTACGACAAGGACCGGGACGGCTTCGTGATGGGCGAGGGCGCCGGCGTCCTCGTCCTTGAAGAGCTCGAACATGCCAAGCGCCGCGGCGCGAAGATCTATGCCGAGGTGATCGGCTACGGTCTCTCGGGCGATGCCTACCACATCACCTCGCCGTCACCCGACGGCGACGGCGGCTTCCGCAGCATGGCGGCGGCGCTCAAGCGCGCCGGCCTCACCGCGTCCGATCTCGACTACATCAACGCGCACGGCACCTCGACACCGCTCGGTGACGAGATCGAGCTCGGTGCGGTTGAACGCCTGCTCGGCAATGCCGCTTCGAAGGTCGCGATGTCTTCGACCAAGTCGTCGACCGGTCACCTCTTGGGCGCGGCCGGCGCGATCGAGGCGATCTTCGCCATTCTCGCGATTCGCGATAATGTCGTGCCGCCGACCATCAACCTGGACAATCCGTCGGTCGAAACTGCGATTGATCTCGTGCCGCATCAGGCGAAGAAGCGCGAGGTCAACGTCGCGTTGTCGAATTCTTTTGGTTTTGGCGGTACCAACGCATCGGTCATCTTCCGGCGTCTGGTCCATTAGTTTGTCGTTGCGACGAATCCACCGTTTTGCCGTATTCGGCGATAGTCATGGAAGCGGGCGCGTGCATTGGCTCGGCAAGCGATTGTCAGGTCGCGATTGAACCGGCAGGATTCAGGTTGCTTCGATGAGTGAAAGGCCGCCCATTTCGCCCCGGAGTCCGCGGGCAGCGCTCGAGCCCGAGCAGGTCCCGCCGCCGCCGAGGCGATCGGACCGCGCGCGCAATCCGTTCGTGATCGTCGGCAACGCCATCATCACCCTGCTGCTGATTGCGATGATCGGCGCGGGCGGCGTGTACTATTACGGCCGGCAGGTGCTCGAGGCGCCGGGACCGCTGAAGGAAGACAAGATCGTCAACATCCCGCAGCGCGCCGGCAAGCGCGACATCGCCGAGACGCTGAACCGGGAAGGCGTGACCGACGTCAATCCGTGGGCGTTCATTGCCAGCGTCGCTGCGCTAAAGGCGAGCTCGGACCTCAAGCCCGGTGAATACTCGTTCCAGAAGAACGCATCCTTGCGCGACGTCATTGCCACCATGGTCGAGGGCAAGGTGGTACAGCATGCCGTGACAATCCCGGAGGGCCTGACCTCCGAGCAGATCGTGGCGCGCCTGTCCGACAACGATATCTTCACCGGCAGCGTGCGTGAGCTGCCGCGCGAGGGCACGCTGCTGCCCGAGACCTACAAGTTCCCGCGTGGCACCCCGCGCGATCAGGTGATCCAGCGCATGCAGCAGGCGCACAAGCGCGTACTGACCGAGATCTGGGAGCGCCGCAGTCAGGACATTCCGGTCAAGAGTCCGGAGCAATTGGTGACGCTGGCCTCGATCGTCGAGAAAGAGACCGGCAAGCCGGACGAGCGCAGCCGCGTCGCCGCGGTGTTCGTCAATCGCCTGAAGCAGAGGATCAAGCTGCAGTCCGATCCCACGATCATCTATGGCCTCGTCGGCGGCAAGGGCACGCTCGGCCGTCCGATCAAGCGCAGCGAGATCACGCAGCCTTCGCCCTACAACACCTATGTGATCGAGGGCCTGCCGCCGGGCCCGATCTCGAACCCCGGCCGCGCTTCGCTCGAGGCTGCCGCCAACCCGGCCCGCACCCGCGACCTCTATTTCGTCGCAGACGGCACCGGCGGGCATTCCTTCACCGAGACCTACGACGCGCACCAGAAGAATGTAGCCAAGCTGCGCGCGATGGAAAAGCAGATCCAGAACGACACGGTCGAGCCGGCCGAGGACGCGCAGCCGCCGGCCGCCGCCGCGCCCGGTGCCGCCGATACGCCGACGGCGACCACGCCGGCGCGGCCCAACCAGCAGAAAAAGCCGCCGGCCGCTCGCCCCGCGGGTCCGCCGCCGGCCCGCCAAGGCGCGGTGCAGCCCTCGCCCCCGGTGGTCCAGCGCTAGGCTGCGCGCAGACCTGCCCCGCGGGACTTTGCGGATTACATTTTCCTGCAAAATAGTCTTAAGATTCGCGTGGCTTGATGGCCGCGCGAATCCCGTGCTTCTGGAGAAATTGACCTGATGGCGTTGTCGTCCATGACCGGCTTTGCCCGAAGCCACGGCGCGAGTGGGCCGTATACGTTCGAATGGGAATTAAAGTCGGTCAACGCCAAGGGCTTTGATCTCAGGGTACGGCTGCCGCAGGGGTTCGACGAGCTCGAGGCTCATGCCAAGAAGCGCGCCGCCGAGCTGCTCTCGCGAGGCACCGTCTACGCCAATCTGACCGTGAAGCGCGCCAATGCGGCCGCCAGCGTCCGCGTCAACGAGGACGTGCTCAACGCCGTCCTCAAGGCCGCCGCCGTGATCGCCGGCAAGGTCGATGCGGTCGCGCCGAGCGTCGACGGGCTTTTGGCCATCAAGGGTGTCATTGAGGTCGCCGAGCCCGAGGGCGACGAGGAAGAGGACAAGGCCGCGCGCGCCGCCGCCGCGGATGCCTTCGACAAGGCGCTCGCCGAACTCGTCGAGATGCGCAAGCGTGAGGGCACCTCGCTCGGGCAGATCCTGATCCAGCGCGTGGACGAGGTCGAGCAGCTGGCGAAGAAGGCCGAGGCTGCGCCCGGTCGCAAGCCCGAGGCGATCAAGGCCAGGCTCGCCGAGCAGATCGCAACCCTGCTCGACACCTCCGACCGTTTCGATTCTGACCGCCTGATGCAGGAAGCGATCCTGATCGCGACCAGGGCCGACATCCGCGAGGAGCTCGACCGCATCGCCTCGCACATCGCGCAGGCGCGCGAGCTGATCGGCAAGGGCGGCCCGGTCGGGCGCAAGCTCGACTTCCTGGCGCAGGAGTTTCACCGCGAGGTCAACACCTGTTGCTCGAAGTCGAACGACATCGAGCTCACCAATACGGGGCTCGCCATGAAGAACGTGGTCGAGCAGTTCCGCGAGCAGGTCCAGAATCTGGAGTGATCGATGACGATTGGCGGTCACGTAACTGATGGTGTCGAGCGGCGCGGATTGATGTTCGTGCTGTCCTCGCCGTCGGGCGCGGGCAAGACGACGCTATCGCGTATGTTGATCGACCGCATGCCCGGCCTTCGAATGTCGGTGTCGGCAACCACGCGGGCGATGCGGCCGGGCGAGGTCGACGGCAGGGATTATTCGTTCGTCGACAAGGCCACCTTCCACGCGATGGTGAAGGCCGACCAGCTGCTGGAATGGGCGACCGTGTTCGACAACAGCTACGGCACGCCGCGTGCGCCGGTTGAGGCGGCGCTGTCAGCTGGGCAGGACGTGCTGTTCGACATCGACTGGCAGGGCACGCAGCAGCTCCGAGAAAAAGCACGCGCCGACGTCGTCAGCGTGTTCATCCTGCCGCCCTCGGCTGCCGATCTCGAGAAGCGGCTGCATTCGCGCGCGCAGGATTCCGACGAGGTGATCCGCAAGCGCATGAGCCGCGCCAGCCACGAGATGAGCCACTGGGCCGAGTACGACTACATCGTCATCAACCATGACGTCGACGACGCCTTCGCCGAGGTCCAGTCGATCCTGAAGGCCGAACGCCTCAAGCGCGAGCGGCAGACCGGCCTCGTGGGCTTCGTGCGAGGTCTGCAAGACCAGCTTCAAGGCTAGGCTGCGTCAGCCTCGGCCCGTCCTTCGCGAGCCGTTCCAGCATCGTCGTGATCACGTCGATGTCGATGCCGTCCTCGACTCCCGCATCGTCATCGCGATCGGCCGGCTCTTCGTCATCGACGTCGTTGGCCGCGAGCTGCGGTGCGGCCTCGATCTGGAATTCTCCGTTGAAGACATCGGCATCGTCGAGCTCTGCGGCATCTTGGTGCGCTTGCGGGACGCGCTTGTCGATCACATCAATCTCGCGATCGATCGCGGCGAGCTGCGCGGTCTTGAGCTGGACTGTCTGCGGACGCAGGGCATCGAAATCCACCGGGCGCGGCTGCCGAGTGTGCGGCGCGTCGGCGGGCGCTGCGTTGAGCCAGGGTGCACGGCCATCGTCGTGATCGTGCGGCTCAAAATTGTCCCAGTTGACGCGGCGCTGGTCGCCGGCCTGGACGCGGATACGTCCACCGGCGAAGCGGTAGATGACGCTGGCGAGGATGCCGGCAAGCGCCAGCGCGCCTCCGATCACCAGCAGCAGCATCTGGAGCGAGCCGGTCTGCTTGTCGGTGGTGCTGTCTGCCGCAGCCAGAGCCATCGGAGCAGGGGACTTCGCCGGCTTCGCGGTCGGCTGCGCGGCGACCGCGACAGGTGCAGGCGACGGCTGCTCTGTGGGCGCGGCGGACGCCGTGGAGGCGTCGGGCCAGCGCCCGGCGACGGCGGGCTGCTGTGCGTTGGCGTCAGCGGAGGGGCTCGCAGCCTGTTGCGTTGGTCCGGGTCCCACCTGTGCAGGCGTCTTAACAGCGGCAATGCTCTGCGGCGTCAGATATTCGGCGCGCGCGTCCTGGACGGAGTGCTGCTGCGGCAGGGCTGAATCCGCTGTAGTCGTATCGGGCGCAGCCTGTGCGGTTTGAGTGGCCTTGCCGCCTTCGGCGCGCAGATACCAGCACTGCCGCTTGGTCGCGCGCTCAAGGCGATAATGCCAATGCTGGCCCTGCGGGGCGGCGCCCTTTGGCGAGCCAAGGCAGTCGTTCGCGGCATTTGCCGTGCTCGGTGGCGTCGATGCATTCTGCGACACGGCGGCCAATGGCGCACCGGCAATGATGCTGCCTACGAGGGCCGATAAGAATTTCGCGGTGCGGTTGCCCATCCTGGTCTCCCGATTACGCATGACGCAACTCGTTACCTTCCCTTTCTCGTCAAAGACTTGGGTGGCAATGAGCCGCAAATCCGGAGAGGATGTGACCTGAATCGGGCCTGCGCGGCGTTGGTTCCCCCGCGAAATCAGACTTTTTCGCGCTACTGCTTGGTCGAAGTCCAGGTTCCGCCGCAGCCGTCGGAGCGACGGAAGGATCCGGAACCGCTGCGGGCAGCGAGGCGGCCGGAGCCGGTGAAGGTCACGCCATCGCCTTGACCGAACGTGCTGACCGCGCCGCTCGCGCTGACGGTACCCGTGACGCCTTGGCCTATGACCTTGCCCGAGGAGACCACGACCGCGCCGGACGTGGTGCCGCCGCAGCCGACGCTGACGACCATCCAGGCGCCGTCGAAACTCCCGCCACCTCCACCACCGCGTCGCGAGGAACTGCGCGGCTCCTCGGCCGGCTTGCTGCGGCGCGCCGAGGGCGCCGGCTCGGCGGAACGATCCGATCGCGAGCCGGACAGCGACTTCTCGTCATTGCCGATCGAGCCGCCGGCGCTGCCGGACTGCGCGACGGCGGACGGTGGAGCGACGGTGACGGACAGGAAGAGGGCCAGGGCAATCGCAGGGATGACGGCATTGCGCATGAGCAAAAATCCAAAATGAAAAATCGTATCAACGGCCGGAGCCGTCGGCACAGACGGAACCGATAATGCGGCAAGCTTTGCCAGCCTTGCCGCATTCGTCAAGCGCGGCGTCTTTCGCGCGCTGCACGCTGTCGCGCTGGACCAGCGACCAGGATTTGTCGGAGATCGCGAACGCGCCGCAGCGGTTGCCATAGAAGGACAGCTCGATCGGACATTTGGCGCCGGCGCAATTGCCGCGCGCATCCGCCACCGCCGCGCGCCGCGAGGCGTGGTTCCAGGAGATGCCCCATTTGCTGCCGTCGGGCCCGTAGACGATCGAGCCCCATGGTTTCAGGTCCTCCATCTTGCGCATCCGCAGCAGCAGGCCTTCGGTCGCTTCGCCCGTCGGCGCCATGGAAATCCGCTGCTGGAGCTTTGTGATCGCGCGGGTCATTCCGTCAGGGCTGTCAGGATCGAAATTGAGCTCGTAGAGCCGCTCGCTGAGCTCGCTCAGCAGGGCGGCATCGCGCAAGGGGACGCGGTCTGGATCGGCGCGCAGCCGATCCGCCGGCAACGGATCAGGCTGCATCGCTGCGACCTGCGGCGGGGCGGTTTGCGTCGGGGCTACAAAATAGAAGGTGCCGTCGATCGGCGAGGACGACACCCAGGGCTGCTGCGCGCCGGAGGTGGCGCGCTTCACCGCGAGGCCGACCTGGTTGAAGGTCTGGAACACGTCGAGGCCCGCGGTCCGGACCGTCGCGGCCAACGCCTTGGTGTAGGGGCTGTGGCCGTCGCTGCCGTCCTGGGCGACATTGCCGGGTTGCGTTGCGTAGGAGATCAGCGTGCCCTCGGGCGCGCGCATCTGCGCGAGACCGCCATCGGAGGCGCGCAGGCCGCGCGAGCCGAACGGGTTGTTGCGGCAGGCGTCCAGGATCACGAGGTTGAGGCGGGTGCCCGATCCCTGCATCTGGCGCAGCACGAGGTTGACATCGGTCATCTGGAAGTCGATGTCGGCTTCGCGCGTCGGGTTCGCGCCGACTGGCACGAGATAGTTGGCGCCCGAGACCTGCACGCCATGGCCGGCATAATAGAACAGCGCGACGTCGGCGCCCTGCACCTGCCGGCCAAAGCTCTGCACCGCCAGATCCATAGCGCCCTTGTCGAGATCGAGCTGGGCGCGGCCTCCGACCAGCGTGAAGCCGAGCAAGCCAAGCGTGTCCGCCATCAGGCTCGCGTCCTTGGATGGATTGTCGAGCGGCGTGATGTTCTTGTAGGCGGAGTTGCCGACCACGAGCGCGATGCGCTTCTCGGCCGATGCAGGTTGCGTGGCGACGACGAGCAGGGCTGCGACCAGCGTCGCCAGCCCCGGGACGCGATTGAAAATCCTCGCGCGCATCAAAATTCCCCAAAAATAATGACGCCAGTCTAACAGTCCGGCGCGCCGGCGAAAAGCGGCGCCACATGCGTACTGTCCGTCATGCCCGGGCTCGTCCCGGCCATCCACGTTCTTCGTGCCGCGTGGCAAGGCGTGGATGGCCGGGACAAGCCCGGCCATGACGCGGATAGGCCGCGTTGCGTATTTCGCAGGCGAGGGGCCATGGCCGCGCGTTCCCGCGGCAGGTTCTGCCCGAGCCTTGCTGCCGTTGATCGCCCAATGGAAGCCAAAGGGCGCAGGGAAGGCCGGGCGCCGGCGGCACCCGTTGGTCCGTGCGCTACAGGAATGCACACGGGGTGGACCGATTGGGTGGCCGATCGCCCGGCCTTCCCTGCGCGGATGGTTTTAACGGTGTCCTTCGTGCTCTCCCCGGGGAGCGATGCACTATTGCCCCCGTCGCCCCGCCGATCGCTGATGCGCGCGCCCGGTTGGGCCGCCACATCACCGCGAGGCTTGACGCACAGACCCCGGGCGTCAGGACCACACGACTTCTCCGTCCGCGGACGGTCCCGCCGAAATCGTCGAGGGCTTGCGTGTGCTCACCCCCGATGACCGACAAGCCCGCTCTCCAGCGCCGTGTCGTACGCGTCGCGTGAGGACTCACGGTTGCCCGCCCGGTCATCACGCCGCCCGCGCCGTCGCTGCCGCGTCCACCGCCACCCGGCCCGCATGTCGTGACGGTCGCGAACGCCCCTTTGGCAGGGCCAGGATGCGGGCTGTATGCCACAAATCCGAAATTCGGAAAAGCGAAATGTTTTTGCGCCGATGGCTTGACGGGGTGTTTTGCCCGACGCGTCTGCCCAGTGGCGAATGACCCAAATCGGGTTTGGTGCCACCTCAAACAGCTTGTCATCCGCTGGCAAGAACAATGTCAAAATTCGCGACCAACGCATGCCTCTCAAGGCGTGATGGCGAATCTTGCAGAACAATGATCAACCTTTCCGGATGCGGAGCCGCATTGAGCCAGCGGTCGGTCACATTTTCTCCTTCGCCAGCGAAATACAGCTGGGTTACCAGGCGATCGAACCGCCCCTCGACGGCGAGGTGAATGTGCGGCGGCCTGACGTCGCCTTCTGCTGTCGGATAGCGGCCGGGTTTGACCGTACGAAAGCTGTAGCGCCCAGCCGCATCCGTTGTGAGACGCGCGAAGCCTTTGAAATTGGGGTCGAGCGGCGCCGGGTTGTTGTCGCTTGGATGACGATATTTCCCCGCCGCGTTGGCTTGCCAGATGTCAATGCGTGCATGCGGCACCGGCGCTCCCGAACGCGTGAGCACGCGTCCGCTGATATGGATGAGCTGACCCAGCGCCTCAACGGTGCTGCCGCTTGGACGCGCCAGATCGGTTGCCAGATCGGGGTGCTCCGAGACCGGGTAGAACGGGCCGACAATTTGTGGGGGCGTAATCGCCAATGCTGCTGCATCGCGGCCACTCGTCTGGGCTTTGGATGTGGTCTGGCTCATCAAGGTAGCTTGATATCCGCATCCTTGACGACCTTGGCCCAGTGGGCGATGTCAGTCTGGATTCCCTCACCAAATTCTGCAGCGGTGCCACCCACGGCTACCGCTCCTATCTTATCGAGCGAAGCGTGGATCTTCGGTTCGACAAGTACCTTGTTAATTGCCTTGTTAAGCTGCGACTTTATTTCTGCAGCCGTTCCACGCTTGGCCGCAAAGCCGATCCAATCGGCTGTCACCAGATCGGGGAGGCCTGCCTCGATCACAGTGGGAACGTCCCCCAGGGCAGCAATCCTGGTGGGGGCGGTGACGGCAAGCGCTCGCAACTTGCCGGTCGCGATGAGATCAATAACCGGAAGCGTGGTGACGAACATGTATTGGACGTTGCCGCTGATCAGATCGGTGATTGCTTGGGAGAATTGCTGGTAGGGCACGTGGGTGGCGTGCACTCCGGCCTGCAATGCAAACATTTCGCCGATCAGATGCGAGGGAGTGCCGAAGCCGGCGGAAGAGAAGTTGAGCTTCCCCGGCTTGCTCTTGAGCAGCGCCACCAGATCGGACAGCGAGCCGACCGGCAAGGAAGGCGTTGTAACGAGCACAGTGTAGGACTTCGATATCTTGATCACCGGATCGAAATCCACGTCCGGCCGTACCTCCGCTTTCGGAAGCAGAGACGGAGTGACCGTCATCGGAAGGCTCATGGTCAGCAGTGTATAGCCGTCCGCCGGACGGCCGGCCACGTCGTTCATGGCAATGGTCTGCAGCGCACCCGGGCGATCTTCCACCACGAGCCGCCAGCCTTCATTGGCCGCGAGCCCGTCCGCGACCATGCGGCTGATAATGTCGGGCGGTGTGCCCGCACCGGTAGGGACGACAATCCGTATGAGATTGGACGGATAAGGTTGCGCGACGACCTTGCCGGGCAGCAACAATCCGGCGAGGCTTCCCAGCAGGAAAGTGCGACGGGGAAGATAAATGGTCGACATGGCTGCTCCAAACCTTGGCGGTGGAGGGTAACGCGAATTGCAGCTTGTCCCGCGGACCTATATAAGAAAAGTTCTATTTCTCAATAGTTCTATTCCATTTCGGAAAGGGTCGCATGCTCGATGCATCCCAAATCAGCCGTCGGATCAAGCTGCGGCAGCTGAGCGTGTTTATCGCCGTCGTGGAATACGGGAGCATGGCGAAGGCGGCCGAGCACCTCGCCATTTCTCAGCCTGTCATATCCAAGATGCTCGCGAACCTGGAGCAAACGATCGGCCTTCCGCTTCTGGAGCGCAGCCGGCTCGGCGTTGAGCCCACGCTTTATGGCAAGGCCTTGCTCAAGCGCGGCATTGCTTTGTGCAACGATTTACGGAGCGGCGTGGACGAGTTGCAATCGCTCGCTGATCCCGCGGTGGGTGAATTGCGCATTGGCAGCACCGAGCCCGTGATGGCCGGATTACTGCCCGCCATCATCGACCGGCTATCACGGCAATATCCGAGGCTCGCGCTTCACATCATCGAGGGCGAACCGCCTGAGCTTCAGGATCGCCATCTGCGCAATCACGACATCGACCTCATGATAGGGCGCCTGCCGAGCTCGACGCCGGCTGCCGATACCGATGTTGAAGTGCTGTTGCACGAAAGCGGTGTCGTTGTTGCAGGCTTGCACAGTCCGTGGGTGCGGCGGCGCAAGATCCGCCTCGACGAGCTGGTCAACGAGCGTTGGTGCCTGCCGCCGCGCGAAAGCTTTCCGGGCGGCTGGATTGCCAACGCATTTCACGCCTCCGGGCTGGAGGTGCCACGTGCCAGCGTAACCGTGTATTCGGTCCTTATGCAGTCGGCGTTGCTTTCGTCGGAACGATTCCTGAGTTTCCTTCCGGCATCGATGTTGCACTTCAGCGCGAAGCGGCTGTCGATGAAGGTCTTACCCGTCGAAATGCCTATTCAGATGTGGCCGATCGGGATCATTGCGCTGAAGGGCAGAACGCCAAACCCTGCTCAGCGGCTGCTCGTCGAGTGCGCCCGAGAGGTCGCGAAGCCGCTCGCGGGTAAGCGAAACGCCTCGCCCAATCGGCGAAATTGAAACTGATCGTTCTTCTGCTTCTGCCACATCGCGTCGTTCCGCTCCTGCGCGGCCAACGTCGGCTACCGGGGTAAGGCGGTGGCCGTGCGAGCGCAGCGAGCATTCCAGAGAGCTGCCGCGGAACGATTTCTGGAATGCTTGTCTTCGCCGGAAGTGACGCCGAGGAGATAGCGCGGTCCAACCGGATCACCTCGGGAAACTTATCACCTCGGCCGCCGTTTAATTGCGGCTGAGGAGACGCCATGCCGATCAAGGACCAGATCAAAAATCTCGCCAAGAAGCTCGTCGAGGATCACCCCGACGCGGCAACGCTGCGGGCGCTCGTGCGGGCTCGGAAGCCGACAGCCATCCGCTTCCAGGACGATGGCATCGTGCCGAATAACCCGCATTTTCCAGTGTTGCTCTATCGCGGCGCGGTGAACCTGAAGACCCGGCGTTTTGCTCCAGAGGTCATCGTCGACACGCTGTTCGATAGTCATGGCTGGGGCCGCTCCTGGCGCGATACGGTGTATGACTTTGTCCACTACCATTCGCAGATCCACGAAGTGATGGGCGTGGCACGCGGCACGGCTAGGATCGAGTGCGGCGGGATCAAGGGGCGAATCCTGAGCGTGAAGGCCGGAGACGTTCTGGTTCTTCCCGCAGGGACCGGACACCGGCTGATCGAGTCCAGCCGGGACTTCCTGGTCGTCGGAGCGTATCCGCAGGAGGGGACGTATGACGAGTGCACCGACACGCGAGAGCGTCCTGACGCCAGCAAACGCATCGCCAAGGTCCGTAAGCCGAAGACCGATCCCGTGCTGGGTGCCGGCGGCCCGTTGCTCAAATCATGGCGGATAAAGCCATCGCGATCGTGACGCGGGGGATCGCTTTCGCTGTGCCGGTTCGAGGTGTCGTTCGTTGGAACGCCGGCCGTCTCGGTCAGGTCAGATAATCCGGCGTGAAATCCGCGAGCGCGCGGAGTTCGTCGGGTTGCAACAGCTCGATCTCGCTTCCCTCCCAGGCAATCAATCGGCGCCCTCTCAGCTCCTGGATGGTGCGATTGACGTGGACGATCGACAGTCCGCAGGCATCGGCGACATGCCGCTGCGTCATCGGCATTTGGAAGCGGCCGTTCTTGACGAGGCCCACGACCTCCAGCCTTGCGGCGAGTTCGCAGATCAGATGCGCCACCTTCGGCAACGCCGCCTGTGCGCCGAGGCGCGCGATCCATTGCCGCGAGATCGCCGCATCGATCAGCGTCTCGCGCCAGAACGCGCGGGTCAGGTGAATGGAGCTGTCGAGCAGCTGCTTGAGTTGGCTGTGTGCGACGTAGCCGACGATCGAGGGTCCAAGTCCGACGAGGTCCGCATCCATCGGCGACACCAGCAGCGTGTGCAGGCACGGCATGTCGCCGGGAACGTGGAAGGCGAGGATCTGGCTGCGATCGCCGACGATGCGAGCCTGGTAGAGGAAGCCGCTGACGATGAAAACGCAGCGGGAGGCATCTTCACCCTGGCGCAGCACGATCTCGCCGTCGGAGACCTGGCGCAGCGTGGACGGCAGACCCGCGATCTGGCGGCGTTCGTCTTCTGAGAGGCCTTCAATCGCCTGGAGATGCGCGATGAACTTCGGGTGCGGCATGGTGAGGAGGAGGGGTTTCAGTCGTCACGCGGCACGGCCGGTTCGAGCAGGCGTTGGGAGAGTTTTGCGATGGTCCAATCGGACACGGGAACCGCCTGGAACTCGCGGATGGCGTGCGCAAGCTCCTGATCCGACATCGGCCGCGCCGGCTGCTTCAACCTGCCTTGCAGGAAGGCAGCGCTGATACTGTCCAGGTGCTCGCCCGAATCCGTAGCGAACAGGTGGCGAATGCGTTTCAGGATCGTCGTAGGGCTCATGCGAAGGGCGGGGGCAGTCAGCGATCGAGGGATGGTGGGGCTGCGACCCTGTACCGTCGCAAACCGGTAGCAACCTGTGCTTCCGTCTCGCGTTCTAGTCCGCTGGATTCGGGCTAGATGTATCATTTGATCGAACCGGCAGGATTTTTGGCGGGACGCATGGAACGGGACACATGGAAAAAGCCCATGACGTGCTGATCCGGAACCTCGGCGAGCACACCGCGCTTGCACAGGAGGATGTCGCCGAAATTCGCGGGCTGACTTTTGTGCAGCGCGAGTTCGCGCCGAATGAGGATTTCATCCGTCAGGGCGACGAACCCGAGCATTCGGCGCTGGTCGTCTCCGGCATGATCGCCCGCTACCATCTGCTCGACAGCGGCAGGCGGCAATATCTCGCGTTCCATTTGTCTGGAGACCTGCCGGACTCCCAGGGACTGTTCATCGACCAGATGGACCATGGGCTGTGTGCGCTCGGGCCTGCCTCGGTGGCGTTCATCCCGCATCGCGAATTGTTCATTGCCTTTCGGCGACGACCGACCTTCGCACTGTCGGTCTGGCGCGAGACGCTGCTCGATGCCGCTATCTTTCGCGAGGCCATCACCAACAATAGCGCCCGGCCGATGCACGCGCGCATGGCGCACCTGTTCTGCGAGCTGTTCTACCGCGCCCGCGCCGCGCAGCTCGTCCGCGGCAATCGCTGCCGTCTGCCGATCAGCCTGGCGCAGCTCGGCGAGACGCTGGGCATGGCGATCGCGACGGTGAACCGGACGCTCGCCGAGCTCAGGCGGAGCGGGACCATGGACATGCGCGACGGCGAGCTGATCGTCCTGAAATGGCGCGAACTGCAGCGGCTCGGAGGCTTCAGTCCGACCTATCTGCACTTGAAGCGCCAATCGCCGCCGCATGCGTGAGACCTAAAGCGAACCGTCCGCGGCCGTGCGTCCCATCACCTCGTCAAAGTGCTTCTTCACCCAGTCGTTGCAGGAGCAGGCTCTGGCTTCGAGCGCCGGCGCATCCAGGATCAGGATGGCGCCACGGCGTGTCGCGAGGATCTGCCTCGCCTTGAACATCTGGATGACGCGGCTGGCATAGCTGCGGGAGACGCCGAGCATGCCGGCAAGCTGCTCATGGGTGAGGGGGATCTCGGGGCCGCCGACGTGCTCCTGCGCGGAGATGATCCACTTGGCGGCGCGCTGCTCGATCGAATGCGCGGCATTGCAGGCCGCGATCTGGAGCAGCTGTGCGAACTGGCAGTCGCCATAGCGCGAGAAGACCTGGTGGAGCGTGGCCGACCTCTGCTGGGCCTGCTCGAGCGCGCGGTGCGGCAACCGCATCAGGGTCCCGCCCAGCTTCACGACGATGCGCGAATAGGCCAGCGAGGCGCTGCGGCCGGCGGCAATGCCCACCGCGCCCTCGCGCCCGACCAGCAGGCTTTCAACCTCGCGATCGTCCTCGACTGGCACGGCGAACGACACGAGCGTGGAGCGGCAGGGAAAATGGACCGCCGCGACCTCGTCGCCGGCGTGATACAGGATGTGGTTCGCCTCGAGTTCGACCGGCTGGAGGTGCGGTGCGAACAGTTCGAAATCCGTGCGGCTGAGCCGCTGGAGAAGATCGTTCTGGGGCCGACCGGTCACATGTCTTGCTCTGGCCGGGAATCGGCGCCGGCCAGAACCCTACGTTTCCGTGACGGAGCCGACGGTTCCAAAGTGCACACAAGGCGTTTTTCAAGCGTTGAAAAGATGGCCTCCGGCTTACGGAATTCCGGAAAATTCTGGCGCGGCGCATGGCACGCGAGGCAAATGGCGCAGCCGAACCCAGCTGCCTTCAACTTTACGAGCTCTGTGCAGGAGTGCACACAGCAGGAGCGCGGATCAGCGTAGCGTGCTCGTCGCGGAGCGCCGCAGCCCGTGCGCTCTGCCCGACGGACCGCCGGCCTATATCTCAAACGCCGCCGGGCCGGCGGGCCCGAGGGCGGCCAGGATGTTCATCACCCGACGTTCGTCACCCGAAGCGTGCTTCGCAATCGTGCGCGGGCCGGCTTTTTTCCGCGTGGGCGCGATAGGCATCGATCGCCCTGTTGGCGAGCATCAGTTGCCGGCGTTCACCGGTCCTGAGCTGGGCCTCAATGGCGTCGAGCAGGACGTTCGCCGTCTCGTCCGGAGAGCCGAGCTGTCCGCTCTGCTCCAGGAAGCTCCAGGCGATGAAGAATGCGTTCTCGACGGTGCAGCGAATGGACATGGCTGCCAACGCGGCGCGGCCATTGCCGTTCCGCGGGACAGACGAATGCCGTGAATTAGCGCGCGTGCCCGCGTTACTTCAGTGAGCTGCTGATCGAGGTGAACTTCTGCGCCGAGATTGTTGACGACGGCGATGATCGCCAGTGCGATGCCTGCGGCGATCAGGCCGCAGTCGATCGCGGTGGCGCCGGACTCGTCGGCAAGGAAGCGGCGGATGGTCTGCATGGTCTTGCCAGAATTCCAAAAGAGAGCTGGCGAGGACCATAATCCGCAGAGATCAGGTTCCCCAATTTGGAACACCGGCTTGCGTCAATTTCGAGTGAATCGCGATGATTGAAGCCGGCGGCGAGATGACCCCGCCGCCTCGCGCTTCTCGCGCATGCTAATTCTTGAGCACGATGCGGCCGACGACCTTGCCGGCGCGAAGCTCGTCGATCCAGGTCTGCACGTCGCCCATCGGCTCCTCGCGCATCGGCGTCGGCTTGATCTTGCCGGCGCGGGCGAGCGCCATCAGCTCGTGAGCCTCGGTGAGCGTGCCGACCATGAAGCCCTCGATGGTCATGCGCTTGTAGACCCATTGCACCATCGGCAACGTGAACTGGCCGCCCATCAGGCCGGAGACCACGATCTTGCCGCCGCGCGCGGCGACGGCGACCGCGAAAGCCATGGACTTCTCGTTGCCCGCGAAATCGACGATCTCGTCGAAGCCGCCATCGGTTTCCTTGAGGATGCGCTTGATCACGTCGGGCTCGGCCGGATTGTAGGCCGCCGCCGCGCCGTTCTTCAGCGCGGTTTCCCGCGCGGCACCGCTGAGGTCGGCGACCGTGATCGGCTGCTTGAACATGGCCGCCGCGAAGGAAAGGCCCATCATGCCGACACCGCCGAGGCCGATCAGCAGGAGATTGCGCTGGCGCGGTCGGTCGACCAGGCGCTTGAGCGCGCCATAGGCGGTGACGCCGGAGCACATCAGCGTCGCGGCCTGGTTGACGCGCAGGGGATCGTAGTCGAGCAGATATTTCGCGTCAGGCACCAGCACGTGGGTGGCGAAGCCGCCGTCGATGGAGACGCCAAGAAAGCGCTGCCTGGCGCAGAGGTTCTCGTCGCCATTGGCGCAGTCGCGACACTGGCCGCAACCGATCCACGGAAACACCGCCTTCTTGCTACCGACGAGACCGGCGAACACTTCGGGGCCGACTTCGTCGACCACGCCTGCGATCTCGTGGCCGAGCGTGAAGGGCAGCGTCATGCCGCGCGTGGTGTCGAGCTTCTTGCCGCCGCCGAGATCGGCGTAGCCGTCCTGGATGTGCAGATCGGAGTGGCAGAGGCCGCAGCGCTCGATGCGCACCAGCACCTCGCGTCCTTGCGGCTTCGGCGTGTCGACGATGGTCTCGCAGAGCGGCGCATCGAACTTGACGAGGGACTGCCGACGCATCAACGCCATATTTCTTCCTCCGAAATTATCTCTCTGTTTCGCTGCGTATATTGGCCAATTCACGGGCCATGGCAACAAAGCCGGAAATCGGAACGGTCTCGGCGCGCCGCGTCGCATCGACGCCGGCAGCTGCGGCGAGCCGCGCGGGATCGGCGCCGAGCGACTTCAGACTTTGTCGCAGCATCTTGCGGCGCTGGCCGAACGCGGCGGCGGCGACCTGTTCGAGCAGCTTGCGATCGCAGGCGAGAGGGTTTTCGCGCGGGATCAGTCGCACGACGGAAGACGTGACCTTCGGCGGCGGCACGAAGGCGGACGGCGCGATGTCGAACAGGATCTTGGTCTCGCAGCGCCAGTTGGCGAGCACGCCGAGCCGGCCGAAGGCCTCCTCGTCCTCGCGCGCCACGATACGCTCGCCGACCTCGCGCTGGAACATCAGGACCATCATGTCGTACCAGGGCGGCCAGGGCTCGGTGGTGAGCCAGCCGACGAGGAGGTGGGTCGCGATGTTGTAGGGCAGGTTCGCGACGATTTTTGCTCTTTCGCCGGATAGCAGCGGGCGCGGGTCGAAGCTCATGGCGTCGCCATGCACGATATCGAGACGGCCGGGATAGCGCGCTGAAATTTCCTGCAAGGCAGGGATCGCCCGCTCGTCGTGCTCGATGGCGATGACGCGTCTGGCGCCGAGCGCGAGCAAGGCGCGCGTCAACCCGCCCGGGCCGGGGCCGATCTCGATGATGGTGGAATCCTCGAGCGGAGCCGCCGCACGCGCGATGCGCGCGGTGAGATTGAGGTCGAGGAGGAAGTTCTGGCCGAGCGATTTGCGCGCCGACAAGGCGTGCTGGCGAATGACCTCGCGAAGCGGCGGGAGGTCGTCGATCGCGCTCATCGGGTTTTCGCAGCCGCCATCCGGCTCGCGAGCCTCAACGCAGCGATCAGGCTTGCCGGATTGGCCTTGCCGGTGCCGGCGATGTCGAAGGCGGTGCCGTGATCGGGCGAGGTGCGGATGAAGGGCAGGCCGAGCGTGACGTTGACCGCGTCGTCGAAGGCCACCGTCTTGATCGGGATCAGCGCCTGGTCGTGGTACATGCAGACGGCGCAGTCATAGCTGTTTCGCGCGGCTTCGTGGAACATGGTGTCGGCGGGGAGCGGTCCCTTCGCCTCGATCCCGTCGCTGCGCAACGTCTTGATCGCCGGCGCGATCACGGTCTGCTCCTCGTGGCCGAGCGAGCCGTCCTCGCCCGCGTGCGGATTGAGGCCGGAAATCGCGATGCGCGGATTCGCGATGCCGAAGCGGGATTTGAGTTCGGTCGCGACGATGCGCACGGTCGAGACGATCAGCTCGCTGGTGAGCTGGGCCAGTGCATCGCGCAAGGAGACGTGGATGGTCACGGGCACCACGGCGAGCCGCGGCGACCACAGCATCATCACCGGCTGCGGCACGCGGCCGTCTTCCGCGGCGAGCTCGGCGAGGAATTCGGTATGGCCGGGATGGCGGAAGCCGGCGCGATAGAGCACGCTCTTGGCGATCGGATTGGTGACGACGGCACCGGCGCGGCCCTCGCGGACATCCGTGACCGCCTGGCGGATCGAGGCGAGGGCGGCGGGCGCGCTCGATGCGTCCGGCTTGCCGGGCTCGGCGCTCGCGGGCTCGCCGGTCGCAACCACGGGCAGCGCCTCGGGGAAGGCGGCCTTGGCCTCGCCCGCGCTTACCGAAGCAATCCTGATATTGGCGCCGAGCGCCTTGGCGCGGCGGGCGATCAGCGCCTCGTCGCCGAGCAGATAAAAGGCAGGCAGGTCCAGTTCGCTGCGCTTGAGCCAGGCTGCGATGGTGATGTCGGGGCCGATGCCGGCAGGCTCTCCCAGCGTCAGGGCGAGGGGCTTGGCGGGCTGCTGGGCCATCAGCGGTTGCGATACTCGATCATCGCCGCTTTGCGGAGCTCCTCGAGATAGGCCTTCTGGGTCTTCTCGTACTTCTCCTGATACATCTTCTCGCGGACCTCGCGCTTCTTCGGCGTGTCGATCATGGTCGGCTTGCGCGAGCACAGCACCACCATCTCGATGCCCGCCTTGGTCGTCTCGGGAGCGGTCAGGTGGCCGATCGGCGTGTCGTCGAGCACCTTGCGCAGCGCCTCGGGCAATTCCGCCGTGGTCTTGGTGACGGTGTCGCGGATCGTGGCGTTCGGCGTGGAGCGGAACAACGAATTGGCTTCTTCGCAGCTTCCGACGCGCGAGCGATATTGCTCGGCTTCCTTATGCCGCGTCTCCAGGAACGCCGGCGACGAGCCGCGCGGCACGAGCAGCACGATCGGCTGCATCTTGTATTCGGTCCCCTCGATCTGCAGCTTGTCGCCGGTCTGGGCCTGCACGGCCTGCGCGACGTCCTTCTCGCCGACCAACAACTTCTCCTTGAAGCGGCCGCGCACGAGGCTGGTCCAGACCATCTCGGCCTTCATGCGGTTCTTCAGGGTTTCGGGGCGGACGCCCTTGACCTCGAGCGACTTGGTGAGCTGGTCCGGCGAGATGCGCATGCGCTGCGCCATGCCCTCGTAGGACTGGTTGATGTCGGAGACACCGGGGTCGACCCCGTATTTCTTGCCTTCCTTCATCTTCACCCGGTCGTCGATCAGCTCGTTGATGACCTCCTGACGGGCCGGTGTCTTCTGCGTCGTCAGCTGGTCGAGCTTGGAGCGCTGCTCGACGTCGAAGTCGGTGATGGGATCGCCGTTGACCATCACGACGATGTTCTGCGCGCGCGACGGCGCGCCGGCCAGGAGCAGGGCGGCGAGGACGAGGAAGAGGCGGAAGACAGGCAATGAGATCGTCATATTTGTCGCTCGCATGTCAGCCGCGGTGAACCTGCGATCGGGAACACGCGGCCGGCACCTTCAAACCGTTCACTGGAGACCGCCGCCGGAACTGCTGGTCGTCGCTGTGTTCGCCAGCGTGCGCAGGCCGATCTGGAACATGATCGCGTGGTTCAGCACGGGCGGCGCCGCGCCTGCGGAATAGCTATACGCAGTTACATAGTTCAAGCCGAGCACAAAGCAATCGTCGACGTAGCCGGCGCCGAGCACATACTGATTGATCTTGTTGGCCTCCAGGTCCCAGCGCGCCGAGCCCGTGACCACCCAGTTGGCCGCGACCTTGATCGAGCCCGACGTCAGGATGCCCTCGCGGCGGGTCAGATAGCCGAGTTCCGGCTGGGCCGCGTAATTGCCGTACAGCATGCTGACGGACCAGCGGTTGAAGTTGGCGCGGCCTTCCGCCTCGAAGCGCTGGATGTTCCAGGTCTGCTCGTCCATGCGCGAGCGAACGCTGAACGTATAGGTGCTGTTGGGCGAATAGGCGGCGCTCGCCACATAGTCGGAGCGCGGCCTCTGCAGACCGGAATCCACGCCAGTATTGATGGAGTCCTGGACCGCAAAGGAGTTCATGCCGAACAGCTGGTAGGACTGGCCGAACAGCGTCTTGATGGCGCCGCCCCTGTCGAATTGCGTGGTGGACTGCACGCCGACATTGGCGCGGCCGCCGCCCTCGACACGGTCGTAACCGGAGAACTTGTCGACGCTGAACAGATTCGAGGCGTCGAACACCATGCTCTGCGCGTCCTCGTTGGGGAGCTTGCCGGCATAGGTCTCGTTCGGCCGGATGATGATCTGCGCGATCGGCTCGATGGTGGTCGAGCCCCAAGGCTGAACGTTGATGAAGGGGTAGCGGTATTCGAGGCCCACGGTCGGCATCAGGCGGAACGCCTGGGTGTCGCCGACAGGAAGATAGTTCGACACGCCCGGCTGGTTGGAGACCGAGGAGTTGATCGCGTCGGCGCGGAGAATGGCGAACGGGGTCCAGATTTCACCGAATGGATCGGTGAAGGACTTGCGCCACTGCGCTTCGGCCGTCAGGCGGGTGTAGGTGCCGGGGAAGCCGCGCAGCAGGCACTGCGACGGCGTGCGCGCGAGCGGATCGGCCGACACCGTCGTGCACAGGCCATTGGTGTTGGCGAGCGTCGTAATCGGATCGAACACCGCGGTGTCACGCGACAGGTTCACGAAATTGGTCTTGTAGCTGAACTCGCCGCCGAAGACCGGATAGTTCAGCACGTTCGAGTAGTCGATCACGGGGTAGACGACCGGCACCTGGCTCTGATTGCCCGAGTAACTCAGCCAGTACATCGTGCGCGCGTCGAAGAAGCTACGATTGCCGACACCGGTCAGGTAAAGCTGCGAGAGTGCATCCGTCGGCAGATACAGGAACGAGCCCAGCGGATCGCGATATTGCGACAACCGATAGTCCGAGAAGAAATAGTAGTCGGACATCAGGACACCGTCCCAACCCCAGACCCATTTGTCGTTCAGCGCGAACTGACCCTTGGTGTCGACGGCGCCGCGGAACTGCTTGTCGCCGGGCTGGCCGGCGAGCGCGCTGCGGTCGAGCTGGTCGATGCCGTAGACGCGGATCTGATAGGCGCCGTCCATCAGGCGCTGGCGGAATTCGGCCTGGAACAGCACGCCCTGCTTGGACGTGATGCGCGGGCTGAAGGTCGCGTCCATGTCGGGTGCGATCGCCCAGTAGAACGGAACCTCGACGCCGTAGCCGAACGGCGTATTCGACGTGAAGCCCGGCATCAGGAAGCCGGTCTTGCGCTTCACGGTCGGGTCGGGCGTCGAGAAATAGGGCATATAGGCGATCGGCACGCCGAAGAATTCGAGCTGCGCCGTCTCGAAATACAGCATCTTCTCCTGCTGGTCGTGGATGATGCGCGCACCCTTGACCTGCCATAGCGGCGGCTTCTTCGGGTCGTCCTTGCACGGCGCGCAGGCCGTGTAGACGCCGTTCTCGAACACCGTGTAGTTGCCGCTGGAGCGATCGGAGCGGCTCGCCGCCATGCGGGTCTGGTCGGCCGTGTCAACGCGCAGCGAATCGACGAAGCCGTCACGGTAGTCGTCGGAAAGGTCCAGGATCTCGGCATAGGTGATCTTGCCGTCGGCATCCGTCATCCGGATGTTGCCTTCGGCATGGAGCCGCTTGGTCTTCTGGTCGTAGATGACCTTGTCGGCCTCGACGCTGGTGCCGTTGTAGAACAGCTGGACGTTACCGACCGCGGAGACGCGCGAATTGTTGTAGTCGTAGTCGACCTCGGTCGCCTGAACCAGCATCTGGTTGTCGTTGACGGCCTTCGGCGGCTTCGCACGCGGCGGCAGCGGATTGTAGGTGAAGCTCTGGGCGGAGGCCGGCGCCACGGCGGCAACGTCCATCAGGCCACCGAGCGATGCCATGGCGGCGACAGCAAGCAGGAACCTGCGAATGGACAAGCCACACCCGTTCGCGCGCACCAATGTGCGCCGCGTCAAACGAGACACGGATCCTCGGTGGACGGCCGTCACTATCCGTCCTCCTGATACAGCAAGGCCAAAAAGCCGGTGAGGCCGCCCACCACCACGGGCAACCACGCCGCAGCGATCGGATGCATCAACTCAGCCTTGCTCAAATCTTCAGTCACTTTCGACAGAACGTAGAGCAGAAAGCCTGCGCCCACGCCACTCAAAACCATCTTCTGCACGCCGCCCATCCGGAAGAAGCGCAACGACACGGAAGCCGCGAGCATCACCATGGCCGCAAGCAAAAACGGCTGTGCCAGAAGCTTCTGATACTGGAGTCGGTATCCGGCTGTCGCGAAGCCCGAGCTTTCGGAAGAGCGGATGTAGCTCGGTAGTTGCCAAAAGGACACAGTCTCGGGTGTGGAAAAGCTGTTGCGGACCTGCGCCTCGGTCAGCGTCGTCGGAATCTCCAGGCTGGCCTGATCGACCGGCGGCGAATCCAGCGAGAAGCGGCGGACGCCCTTGAACAGCCAACGGCCGGCCTCGAGTGTCGCCTCTCGCGCCTCGATGCGCTCCTTGAAGTGCTGCTCTGTGTCAAACCGGAACAGCGTGAGTCCCGTGAGCCGGATACCCTGCTGCTCGCTGCGCGCCGCGTTGATGATGGTCTGGCCGTCATTGGTGACCTGATTGAGCCAGAAGCCGGAGGCGTCCTGAATACCGCCGCCGGGCGCCGAGCCGAACAGCTCGGCTTCCATGCGCTTGGAGAGCTCGCGCAGATTGGCCGACATCGGATTGTAGGCGACGGTGGCGATCACTCCGATCAGGAGCGCGCTGCCGAGCGCCGGCGAGATGAATTGCCATGCGGAGACGCCGGCAGCGCGCGCGACCACGAGCTCGAGCCGGCGGGAGAGGGCGAGATAGCAGGTCATGGCGCCGATCAGCATGCAGAACGGCGTCAGCTTCTCCAGCAGCTGCGGCACGCGGAACAGCGAGGTCTCGGCCACCATGACCGCGGAGGCGGATGCGAGGCCCGAAGTCTTGCGCACCATCTCGATGTAATCGACCAGCACCAGCAACAGAAAAATGCTGGCGAACACGCCGAGCGCCGCGACCACGAAACGGCCGGCGAAATAGCGCCCGAGTGTGTTGGTGAGCATGCTCATGCGACGGCCGGCCGTCGGAACAGCCGCGCGATGCGCGCGTTCGACCTGTTGATGGCCTCCATGAGGCGCGGCGGCGGTTCGACCACAAGGCCGCCGATGATGATCGCCATCCCGATGCCGATGGCACCAATGACCATCGCATATTGGACCAGCACCGCGCCGGGCGATTTCACCGCCATCACCGAGCAGGCAAAGCCGGCCATGCGCAGGCCGAACACGGCGAAGATCGATGAGCCCATCGAGAAATTGCGGCTCTGGCGGGTGGTGCGAGGCGCACCCAGAAACGCGAAGGTCAGCACGGCAAAGGCGAAGGGATAGATCGGCGCCAGCAGGCTGTCATGCAATGCCGAGCGGAACTGGCCGGGAATCTGCTTGTAGACGGGATCGTCCTCGGACGGCGAGAGCAGCTCCCAGAGATAACGCTCGCGGATGCCGAGGGTGACGTCGCGGCCCTGGCCCGAGAACTTGGACATGTCGAAGCCGTAGCGGCCGAACGCCACCAGCGCGGGATCGCGCTTGCCGGCCTCGAAGCGCTGGAGATTGCCGGTCTCCAGCACCAGGAACGATCCGTTCTCGTTCTTCATGACTTCGCCGTGCTCGGCGACGATCGAGACCCGCTCGTTCGGATCGCGGCGGTCGTCGATGAAGATGCCGGCGAGGATGCCGCCGGGCTGGCGTTCGCGAATCCTGATCGTCAGGTTCTTGTCGAGCTGGGCGAAGCGGCCGGGCTGCAGGATGTTGGTAAGCACGTCGGCGGTGATCTCGGCGTCCCACTGCTTGATCCGCCGCATGCCATCGGGAGCGAGATAGGCCGCGATGAAGGCGACCAGCAGCGCCACCACGCAGGTGGCGTAGAAGAACGGATAGAACAGCCGGAACGGCGAGAAGCCGGCGGCATTCATCACGATGATCTCGGAATCGGTCGCAAGCTTGTTCAGCGTATGCGAGATCGCGATCATCAGCGCGATCGGCGAAATGATCAGGACCAGCGCGGGCACGACGAGGCTGGTGATGCCGAGGAAGGTCAGGATGGTCTGACCCTGGCTCGTCATCAAGTCGATGCCGCGCAACGCTTGCGTAATCCAGATCACGCCCGTGAGGCTGACCAGGACCAGCGCAAACGACGCGAGCGTCGTGCGGAAGATATACCTATCGATTGACCCCATGCGCTACCGCACGAATCCCACCAAGTCCCCAATGCCGGCCGGAATTCCGGCTGTCCAACCAATCCCCGCAAGGGGATCCCCAAGGTCGGTCAACCATCTCATCCGCCGGCTTACTCTCTCAGTACCATCCCTTTGATCCGTCAACAAAATGGCTGCCCCGTGGCACCCTCAATATATGGTTAATATTTCCCTCGTTGTGGCCCCTCGGCCACGGGGGGTGCTTGGCATCGACCGGGCCAGTGGCCCATAGTGCGTTACGCCCAGTGAATCGCCGTTCAGCTCCGGCCCGTGGCCGGGACTGCCGATCGGTAAAAGCGCAACGTTTTTGAGGAGTTACTCATGTCCGATGCCATCAAGGTCGGCTTCGTTCCATTATCTGCCGCCGTCCGTGGCATCATGGTCGTGTTCTGCGACGACAGCTTGAAGCTCGGCCCGGCGACCGCCAAGGCCCTCGGCGGGGCCACCGAACTCGTGAAGCGGGCGGCCACCGCCGCCGCCTTCAAGGGCAAAAGCGGCGCTGCGCTCGACATCCTTGCGCCGGAGGGCGTGAAGGCCACCCGCCTGATCGTGATCGGCGCCGGCAAGGCGGCCGGCCTGAAGGCGAACGACTTTCTCAAATTCGGCGGCGTGGCGGCGAGCAAGCTTCCGGCCGGGGTGGCGGCCATGACCATCATGGCGGAACTGCCCAATGGCGCCATGACGAGCGAGCAGGCGGTCGCGATCGCCTCGGGCCTGCGGCTGCGCACCTACAAATTCGACCGCTACAAGACCAAGAAGAAGGACGGCGAGGAGGGCGGCACGCGCGCCGACGTCTCGTTTGCGGTCGGCGACGTGGTCGTCGCGAAGAAGGCGTTTGCATCGGCGGCTGCGATCGTGGACGGCGTGATCATTGCGCGCGACCTCGTCAACGAGCCGCCGAACGTGCTTTTTCCCGAGGAGTTCGCGCGCCGCGCAGGCCTGCTCCGCAAGCTCGGCGTCAAGATCGAGGTGCTCGACGTCAAGGCGATGGACAAGCTCGGCATGGGCGCGCTGCTCGGCGTCGGCCAGGGCTCGGCGCGGCCGAGCCGCACCGTGATCATGCGTTGGGACGGCGGCAAGAAAGGTGAGGCGCCGGTTGCCTTCGTCGGCAAGGGCGTCTGCTTCGACACCGGCGGCATCTCGATCAAGCCGGCCGGCAGCATGGAGGACATGAAGGGCGACATGGGAGGCGCTGCCTGCGTCGTCGGCCTGATGCATGCGCTCGCCGCACGCAAGGCCAAGGTCAACGTCGTCGGCGCCATCGGCCTCGTCGAGAACATGCCGGACGGCAACGCGCAGCGCCCGGGCGACATCGTCACCTCGATGTCGGGACAGACCATCGAGATCATCAACACCGACGCGGAAGGCCGCCTGGTGCTTGCCGATGTGCTCTGGTACGTCGCCAAGAAAACCAAGCCGAAATTCATGGTGGATCTGGCGACGTTGACCGGCGCCATCGTGGTCGCGCTCGGCACCGAGCATGCCGGCATGTTCTCCAACAATGACGAGCTTGCCGAGCGGCTGCTGGCGGCCGGCATCGAGAGCGGCGAGAAGGTCTGGCGCCTGCCGCTTGGCCCCGAATACGACAAGCTGATCGACTCCCAGTTCGCCGACATGAAGAACACCGGCGGACGCCATGGCGGCTCGATCACCGCGGCGCAGTTCCTCCAGCGCTTCGTGGACGGCACGCCTTGGGCGCATCTCGATATCGCCGGGACCGCCATGGGCGCGCCGAAGACCGACATCAACCACAGCTGGGGAAGTGGCTATGGCGTTCGCTTGCTCGACCGTCTGGTCGCCGACCATTACGAGCGCAAATGACCCGAGATGACTGAAGTCCTTTTCTACCATCTGCAAAACATGACGGTGGAGAACGTGTTGCCGCCCCTTCTCGAGAAATCGCTCGAGCGCGGCTGGCGCGTCGTGGTGCAGTCGACTTCGCCGGAGCGCGCCGATGCGCTCGACGCCCATTTGTGGACCTATCGCGACGATTCCTTCCTGCCGCACGCGACCTGGCGGGTGAGCGACGCCGCCGAACAGCCGATCGTGCTGGCGGTCGAGGATGACAATCCGAACGGTGCCAATGTCCGCTTCCTCGTCGACAACGCCGCGCTGCCGCAGGACGCGCAGGGCTATGAGCGCATGGTGCTGCTGTTCGACGGGGACGATCCGGACGCACTTGCGTTCGCCCGCAGCGCCTGGACGGATTGCAAGGCGCGGGGATTTGATGTCACCTATTGGCAGGCCGACGAGCGGGGCCGATGGCAGAAGCGGAATTAGCGGTCGCTCGCAATTAATGATAATTTGCACTTTTCGGGGGATGATGGCTTTTGTCACCTTCGTGCCGCAAAGTGGTGTTGGTACAATTGCTTAGGGCCGATCCTTCACTCGGGGAAATTAGTTTATCGTGCGACATCAAAAGCTTCCCAGCTCGCTCATAGTTGCGTTGGCGGCCATAGCCCCGCTGGTCGCGGGCTGTTCGGGCGGGACCGATCTGTTGTCCAGGGATGCCCAGTGGTTCAACACGCCCAGCCGCCTGTTCATCAAAAGCATCTCGATCGAGTCGCCGCCGCTAACCCCCGACAAGCCGGTTGGGGCCGAGGATCTGGTCAGCGCCGACGGGGCTTGTGCCGGCATGGCGCCGCCGCCCGGGCCGGCTGATGCGAATGCGTCGACGACCGCGCCGGCTCCCATGGGCGGCACCGTCGCGCTCGGCCACACCGAATGCGATGTGGTGCGCGGCATCGGCGCGCCCTCGAGCGTCAACCTCTCCGGTGATGCCGCCGGCAGGCGCGTTGCGGTCGTGACCTGGACGACCGGTCCGCGCGCCGGCATCTACACCTTCACGGCCGGCCGCCTGTCCTCGATCGAGGGCACGCCGGAGGCGCCGGTCATGCCGAAGGCGACCAAGCCGAAGCCGAAGAAGAAGTCGGCGGCGTAACGGGTTTGGCCTTTTGCCCTGATGCTGGTTGCAGCTGTCGCTGCGATCGGCCGCGCATGCTTGCCCCTATCGTCAAGCGATTTTGCATCCATTGATTGCGATGGGCGGGCGTGAATCGTGACCTCTCCGTTCTCGCTCGCCGGCGATCTTGTTCGCGAGTTTCGACATCGCGGATGCCGACCTTCGCCCAAAGCGTCTTCATTGCCTCGAGCCGCGTTTTTCCGCGCGCGTTGAAAGTCACGGGGGCGTTACGCGTGATCCGTGATCACGCGATTCGTGATGAGAGAGCCTTCGCATTCGCTTTCGAAAACTGCCCCGAAGCAAAACTGGAGGAAATCTCCAGAATAATCACGCGCGTCTCAAGCAACGGTTCAAGAATGTCATGTGCGCGGCTGCTACGCATCGAAGGGAGGGGCTAGGTCGGAAGGATCATTTGGATGTCCATTACCTCTGTGTTTTCCCCGGTTACGGGGCAGCTCACCATTTTCGGCGACAGCGCGAATAACGGCCTTGTGATAAGTCGCGACAAGTCCGGCCGCATCCTGGTCAATAACGGGCACGTGAAAACGGTTGGTGGCGAACCCACCGTCGACAACACCACTGCGATCGACATCTTCGGTCAAGGCGGTGACGACACGATCACCGTCGACGAATGCCACGGCCCGATGCCGGCGGTGCACATCTTCGGCGGCGACGGCAATGACAGGATCACGGGCGGCTCGGGAGCCGATCTCCTGTTTGGTCAGGCCGGCAACGATTTGATCAAGGGCGGCGGCGGCAACGATCTGCTGTTCGGCGGAGCGGGTAACGACGTCCTGGACGGCGGCAGCGGCGACAATCAGCTGTTCGGCGAGGCCGGCGACGATGTCATGGTCTGGAATCCGGGCGGCGGCACCAACCTGTTCGAGGGTGGTGAGGGCAACGATACGGCTCAGGTCAACGGAAGCAACGCCGCCGAGACGTTCACGATCACGGCGAACGGCACCCGCGTGCGGCTCGACGGGACGGGCGCGGTGCCGTTCTCGCTCGACATCGGCACGACGGAAAATCTCGTCCTGCACGGTGGGGGCGGCGACGATGTCATCACCGCGGGCAACGGGCTCGGCAGCCTGATCTCGCTGACGCTCGATGGCGGCGCCGGCAACGACAGGATTACCGGCGGCGATGGCAACGACCTCATCATCGGCGGCAGCGGGGACGACATCGTCAATGGCGGACGCGGCAACGACGTCGCCCAGCTCGGGAGTGGCGACGACACTTTCATCTGGAATCCCGGTGACGGCAGCGACACGGTCGAAGGCGGATCGGGCAGCGACAAGCTGCTTTTCAATGGCGCCAACATCAACGAGACCATCGACATCTCGGCCAATGGCGGCCGGGTGCGCTTCACCCGCGATGTCGCCAACATCACGATGGATCTCAACAGCGTCGAGCAGATCGAATTCGATGCGCGGGGCGGGGCCGACAACATCACCGTCGGCGACCTCACCGGGACCGGCGTCAAGCAGGTGCTGGTTGATCTCGGAGCCGTTCCGGGAGGGACGCAAGGCGACGGCGCAGCTGACACGGTGACCGTCAACGGCAGCAACGGCAATCAGCACATCGAGGTCACAGCCACGGGCACAACGGTCACGGTCACGGGGCTGCCGGAGCTCGTGACGATCGCAAATGCAGAGGCCGGCAACGATCGGCTGGTCGTTCAGGCGCTCGGCGGCAACGACGTCATCGATGCATCCACGCTCGGCGCGGCGATCGGGCTGACCATCGACGGCGGCGCGGGCAACGACACCATCACCGGCAGCCAGGGCGCCGACACCCTGATGGGCGGCGACGGCAACGACAAGGTCATCGGCGGCCGCGGCAATGACGTCGCGCTTCTTGGCGCAGGCGACGACATCTTCACGTGGAATCCCGGTGACGGCAGCGACGTCGTCGAAGGCGGCGCGGGAACCGATACGCTGGTGTTTAACGGCGCCAACGTGGCCGAGAACATGTCGGTCTCGGCGAACGGAACCCGTGCGCTTCTCACCCGTGACGTCGGTGCTATCGTCATGGACCTCGCTGGCGTCGAGCACGTGCAGATCGCGGCAGCAGGCGGCGCCGACAACATCACGGTCAACGATCTGACCGGGACTGGAATCGCGCAGGTTGCCATCGACCTCAGCGCCGGCCCCGGCAGCCAGAGCGGCGACGGCGCGGCGGACCGCGTGACCGTGAACGGCACGAACGGTGACGACAACATATCGGTCGTGACCGCCGGCGGATCGATCGTGGTCAACGGCCTCGCTGCGCAGGTGACGATTGCACACGCGGACGCCGGTGATGTGCTCGGCATCAACGGCGGACAAGGCAATGACGTCATCGATGCGTCTTCCATCAAGGCGGGACAGTCGTTCAGCCTCAACATCAATGGCGGCGACGGCAACGACACCATCATCGGCAGTGCCGGCAATGACGTGGTGAACGGGGGACGCGGCAACGATTTCGCCAATCTGGGTGCGGGCGACGACACCTTCGTGTGGAATCCCGGCGACGGCAGCGACACCGTCGAAGGCGGGAAGGGCACCGACACGCTGGCATTCAACGGCGCCAATATCAGCGAGAACATCAATATCTCGGCCAATGGCGGTCGGGTGCTGTTCACGCGAGATGTCGCCGCCATTGCGATGGACCTGAACGGGGTCGAACATGTCGACTTCAATGCTCTCGGCGGTGCCGACAACATTACCGTCGGTGACCTCTCCGGCACCGGCGTCAGCCAGGTCGACCTCGATCTCGGCGCCAATGACGGCGCCGCGGATACCGTGACCATCAACGCAACCGGTGGCAACGACGTCATCACGGTGACCGAGCACGACGGCATCATCACGGTGTCGGGGCTTGGCCAGGACATCAACATCACCGATGCCGGCGCGGGCGACAGGATCGTTATCAACGGTCTCGATGGCGACGACGTCATCACGGCTTCCGGCTTGCACAGCGGCATCCAGCTCGTTGCCAATGGCGGCAACGGCGACGATGTGCTGATCGGCAGCCCGGGCAACGACTCGCTGGCGGGTGGTGCCGGTGATGACGTGCTGATCGGCGGCGGCGGCCTCGACATCCTGGACGGCGGCACCGGCAACAACGTCGTCATCCAGGGCGGAGCGTTTGCGGCCGCGATGCTGCTCAACCAGGCCATGGCGGCCAGCTTCGTCCCGGCAGGTGAGGGGAACGGCGAGATGCCGCTGCCCGATCCGCACGCGACGCAGAGCCAGGTGCTCGCACCGCCCCAGCACGCCTGAAGCCGGCGGCATCGGCCCGGAGAACGCTCATGATGACCAACGCGGTCTCCTCCGATACGGGGCTCGATGCGTTGCTGACGCTGCTGCATCTGCAAGGTGTTGCGGCCGATCGCGCGCAGCTCAGGCACCGGCTGGGCGCGGCAAGCTTCGGCGCAGCGGATATCGTCCGCTGCGCCAGGTCTCTCGGACTTAAAGCCAGAACCTATCGCACACAGTGGAGCCGTCTGTCGGACACTCCGCTGCCTGCGATCGCAATGCTGCGGGACGGCGGCTTCATGGTCATCGCAAAGGCCTCCGCCGACAAGGTGCTGGTGCAGTCTCCGGAGGCGCAGCGCCCGGTGCTGATGGATCGCGACGAGCTGTGCGCGATCTGGGACGGCGGCTTGATCCTGATGGTCCGGCGCGCCGGGCTGTCAGACCTCGGACGGCATTTCGATATCACCTGGTTCATCGGCGCGATCGGCAAATACCGGCGGCTGCTGGGCGAGGTGCTGGCGGCTTCGTTCTTCCTCCAGCTTTTTGCGCTGGTCTCGCCGCTGTTCTTCCAGGTCGTGATTGACAAGGTGCTGGTACACCGCTCGCTGTCTACGCTCGACGTTCTCGTCATCGGCCTCGTCGTCGTCTCCCTGTTCGACACCGTGCTCGGGATCCTGCGCAATTACCTGTTTGCGCACACGACCAACCGCATCGACGTGGAGCTCGGGGCACGTCTGTTTCACCATCTGCTGGCGCTGCCGATGGCCTGGTTTCAGGCCAGGCGCGTCGGCGATTCCGTGGCGCGGGTCCGTGAGCTCGAGAACATCCGCAATTTCATCACCAGCTCGTCGTTGACGCTTCTCATCGACATGGTCTTCACCTCGGTGTTCCTCGCGGTGATGTTCGCCTATTCGGCGCAGATGAGCTTCATCGTGCTGGCGTCGTTCCCGTTCTACATCGCGATCTCGGCCGTGGCGACGCCGCTGTTTCGCCGCAGGCTGGACGAGAAATTCCGCCGCGGCGCCGAGAACCAGGCCTTCCTGGTCGAGAGCGTTAGCGGCATCGAAACGCTGAAGGCGATGGCGGTCGAGCCGCAGATGCAGCGCCGCTGGGAAGAGCAGCTCGCCGGCTACGTCTCGGCGAGCTTCGGTGTCACCAGTCTCGGCAACACGGCAAGCCAGCTCGTGCAGCTCGTCAGCAAGGTCGTCACTGCCGGCATTCTCTATGTCGGCGCCAGGCTGGTGATCGGTGACGCACTGACCGTCGGCGAGCTCGTGGCCTTCAACATCTTCGCGGGGCGGGTGTCGGCCCCGGTGCTGCGGCTCGCGCAAGTCTGGCAGGATTTTCATCAGGCGCGGCTGTCGATCGCGCGGCTCGGCGACATCCTCAACAGCGCGGCGGAGCCGGCTTACTCCGCCGCCCGCGCGGGGCTGCCGCCGATCCGGGGCAACATCCGCTTCGAGCACGTCTCCTTCCGCTACCGCCTCGATGGGCCGGAGATCCTGCACGATGTCTCATTCGAGATTCCAGCCGGACAAACCGTCGGCATCGTCGGATCGTCCGGCTCGGGCAAAAGCACCTTCGCCAAGCTGGTGCAGCGGCTCTACGTTCCGCAAGGCGGCCGCGTGCTGGTCGACGGAATGGATCTGATGACGACCGACCCGGCCGGGCTCCGTCGGCAGATCGGAATCGTGCTCCAGGACAACATGCTGTTCAACCGGTCGGTGCGCGACAACATCGCGCTGGCCGATCCGAGCCTGCCGATGGACCGCATTATCGACGCGGCGAAGCTGGCGGGCGCGCATGATTTCATTCTGGAGCTCCCCGAGGGCTACGATACGGTGGTCGGCGAGCGCGGCTCAACGCTCTCGGGCGGGCAGCGCCAGCGCATCGCGATCGCCCGCGCGCTGGTGGGCAATCCCCGGATCCTGATCTTCGACGAAGCCACCAGCGCGCTCGACTATGAAAGCGAGCGGATCATCCATGACAACATGAAGGAGATCGCGAAAGGCCGCACGGTCCTGATCATCGCGCACCGTCTGTCCACCGTCCGCGGCGCCGATCGCATCTTCACCCTGGAACGCGGCCGTCTGGTCGAGGACGGCACGCATGATGCGCTGATCAAGACCGGCGGGCGCTATGCCGCCCTGCATCGTCTCCAGGGAGGCATTTATGAGGTCGGCTAGCGCTGTGCCGGCCGCTCGGCCGGAGCAGACCGTGATCCCGTTCCGGAATGGAAAGGGGCGGGGCGCCGAGGAAGTCGCCTTCCTGCCGGCGGCGCTGGAAATCACGGAAACACCGCCATCGCCGATCGGCCGCGCCATCGCCATGGTCCTGATGCTGCTTGTCTGCGCGGCGATGGCCTGGTCGGCCTGGGGCACGATCGACATCGTGGCCTCCGCAACCGGCAAGGTCGTGTCGAGCGGGCGAAGCAAGGTGGTCCAGCCGTTCGAGACCGGCGTGGTGCGCGCCATTCACGTGCAGGACGGCCAATCGGTCAAATCGGGCGACCTGCTGATCGAGCTCGATCCGACCGTGAACGCCGCGGAGCGCGATCGTCTGCACGACGATCTCATGGCCGAGCGGCTCAACGTCGCGCGCCTCCGCGCCGCATTGGCAGGCGGCGAAGAGGTGTCCGCCGATCTCGTCGTACCAGAGGACGCCGATCCCATGCTGGTCGCGACGCAGCGACAGCTCCTCGCCAATCAGGTCAGCGAGAACAGGGCCAAGCTCGCGGCGCTGGCGCGTCAGGAAGCGCAGAAGGAGGCCGAACATCAGACGATTGCGGCGACGATTCACAAGCTTGATGCGTTGCTGCCGGTCACCCAGCAGCGTGTCGAGATTCGCAAGACGCTGATGGAGAAGGAGATCGGCTCGAAGCTGACCTACTATGAGACCCTCCAGCTCCAGATCGAGCAGCAGGAGGAGCTTCGCGTCCAGAGCAGCCGCTTGAAGGAGGCCGAGGCGGCCGTCGCCGCGATCCGGGAGACTCGCATCCAGGCCTTGGCCGAGTACAGGAAAAGTCTCTCCGACGAGCTTGCCAAGAGCGAACAGAAGGCCAATGGCGTCGCACGCGATCTGATCAAGGCGCAGCAGAGGACGAGGCTTCAGCAACTGACGTCGCCAGTCGACGGCGTCGTGCAGCAGCTCGCGGTCCACACTGTGGGCGGCGTGGTCACGCCCGCGCAGTCGCTGCTGGTGATCGTGCCGACCGATACGCGGCTCGAGATCGAGGCGATGATCTCCAACCGCGATATCGGATTTGTCGAGGCCGGGCAGGGCGCCGCCATCAAGATCGACACTTTCAATTTCACCCGCTACGGGCTTCTCGCAGGCCGGGTCGTGAGCGTCTCGCAGGACGCCATCATCCGCGACCGGCCGCAGGAGCGCGGGAGCGACCGTGCGCTCGCGACGCAACGCGACAGCAGCGAGCCCAGCGGGCAGGAGTTGAGTTACAGCGCCCGTATCTCGCTCGATCGCACCCAGATGCAGGTGGACGACCGCCTCGTCAACCTGTCCCCGGGAATGGCGGTGACCGTCGAAATCAGGACCGGTTCGCGCACCATCCTGAGCTACCTGCTATCGCCGCTGCAGCGTTACCGGCACGAGATCATGCGGGAGCGCTAGTTCCCACATGATGCTGACGAAGCTTCGCGAGACGCGCCGGCTCAGTCGGTGCGGCAAAGAACAGGTTATTGAACGGCTAATCACCAGGTAGCAAAATACCGGTACTGTGCATGGGGTTGTTTTTGCGATTTTGATGTCGGCCCGGTCGCGGAGGCGTCAGCCCGCCGCCTCGTCGAACTGCGTGCTCGCCTCGAGCCACTGCTCCTCGGCACGTGCCAGCGCGTCGGCCGCATTGGCGCGTGCTTTCGACAGTTGGGCGGCCTGCTTGGGGTCGCGGCTGAAGATGTCGGGCAGGGCGAGCGCGGTGTCGATCTTGCTGATGATCTCGCTGACGCGGGCGATCTCGGTTTCGGCTTCCGCGATGCGTTTCTTCAGCGAGCCGCGATTGTCCGATCTCGGACGCTGCGGCTTCTCGCTCGCGGCGCTGCGTTCGCGCGGCGCGGGCTCGCCATTGCGCGCGGACAGCACCAGGCGGCGATATTCGTCGAGGTCGCCGTCGTAATTGGTCACGGTGCGGTCGGCGACGATCCAGAGTTGATCGGCGCAGGACTCGATCAGATAGCGGTCGTGCGAGACCATGATGACCGCGCCGGGGAATTCGTTGATCGCTTCCGCAAGCGCTGCGCGGCTGTCGATGTCGAGATGGTTGGTCGGCTCGTCCAGGATGATCATGTTGGGGCCGAAGAAGGTCGCAAGTCCCAGCAGGAGCCGCGCCTTCTCGCCGCCCGACAATTTTCCGACCTTGGTGTCGGCCGCCTTGCCGGAGAATCCGATGGCGCCGGCGCGGGCGCGTACTTTCGCTTCGGGCGCCTCGCCCATCAGCTTGCGGACGTGGTCGTAGGTCGAGGCATCCTCGTTCAATTCGTCGAGCTGGTGCTGGGCGAAATAGGCAATCGAGAGCTTGTCGGCGCGGGTCACCTTGCCCGAGAACGGCGCGAGGCGGCCCGCAAGCAGTTTGACCAACGTCGACTTGCCATTGCCATTGGAGCCGAGCAGCGCGATGCGGTCGTCATTGTCGACGCGCAAGGTGACGCGGTTCAGCACGGGCGTGTTCGGATCGTAGCCGACCACGACGTTGTCGGCGGCGATGATCGGCGGCGACAGGATCTTCTCGGGCGCGGGAAAGCTGATCTCGCGCACGTCCTGGGTGACCAGCGCCGTGATCGGCTTCAGCCGTTCCAGCATTTTCACACGGGACTGCGCCTGGCGGGCTTTCGAGGCTTTGGCCTTGAAGCGGTCGACAAAGGCTTGCAGGCGCGCGCGTTCGGCTTCCTGGCGCTTGACCGCTTTGGCATCGAGCATCTCGCGCATGGCGCGTTGCTCTTCGAACGAGGAGTAGGTGCCTTTGTAAAGCGTGAGCTTGCCGCGCTCCAGATGCAGGATCTGGTCGACCGAGCTTTCAAGGAGATCACGGTCGTGGCTGATCACGATCACCGTGCGCGGATAATGGGCGAGGTGATCCTCGAGCCACAGCGTCCCCTCGAGGTCGAGATAGTTGGTGGGCTCGTCGAGCAGCAACAGGTCGGGCGCCGCGAACAGCGTTGCGGCGAGCGCAACGCGCATGCGCCAGCCGCCGGAGAATTCGGCGCAGGGGCGGAGCTGGTCGTTGGCGGAGAAGCCGAGGCCGGACAGGATGGCGGCGGCACGGCTCGGTGCCGAATGCGCGTCGATGTCGACCAGCCGGGTCTGGATCTCGGCGATCCGGTGCGGATCGGCCGCGCTCTCGGCCTCGGTGAGCAGCGCGTCGCGTTCGAGGTCGGCCTTGAGCACGACTGAGATCAGGCTCTCGGGGCCGTTCGGCGCTTCCTGCGCGAGGCTGCCGACGCGCCAGCGAGGCGGCAGGGTCACCGTGCCGTGCTCGGCGGCGAGCTCGCCGCGGATCACCTTGAACAGGGTCGATTTGCCGGTGCCGTTGCGACCGACCATGCCGACGCGCGATCCGGGCGTGATCTGCACGGAACTCTGGTCAATCAGAAGGCGTCCGGCGAGGCGGATGGAGAGGTCGGTGATGGAGAGCATGCGGCCTTGTCACCGCACCCGCGATCAAACGCAACCCGTTTTTCCGTGTCTGCAAGCCGGTGCGTGTCAACTCAGTGCGAATCGCGCTCGCGCTGCTTCAGCTCATTGAGGAGTTGCTCGAGGTGCGTCGGAAGCCTGGCTTCGGGCCGCAGGCTCTGCTGGAGCCGTTCGGCCACGGCATCGGAGATCGAGCGGCTGGTGCGCCGGTCGATTTGCTCGCTGTCATTGGCAAAAGGGCCAGCCATCGCAGGGTTCCGTGTTCTCAAAGAAGCAACACGGTACCAAGTCCTTGGCCCCCAAATGGTTTCGCCACTCGCGGCGATTGCGCGGCATTCTAGCAAAAATTGTGTGAAGCCGCGCAATGTCCCCCTCCGAATACAAAGCCCCGGCGCTGGGGGACGCCGGGGCTTCGCTTGGAAGGTACCTTGGGGGGCTCAGGTACCTTTGGAAAGGTGCTGTCGGGCTCAGTAGCAGCGGTTGATCATCCGCCAGCGGGGTCCCCAGGGGGTCGGGACCAGCCGGCGCACATAGCAGCCGCCATAGCCGTAGGAGACGGGGGCATAGAAGCGCGGGCCACCCCAGCCGTAACCGTGATGCCAGCCGCCGCCGCCGCCGTGCCAGCCCCAGCCGCCACCATGCCAGTGCGCAGAGGCGGAGGTCGGTGCCAGCGCGGCACCAAGCGCAACCGCGGCAACAGCGGCGAGCGAAAGTTTCCTCAACATGGTGATCTCCTCAAAACTGCCGACGCGGGGCTATCGCGTCGATGGAAAGGCCGCCGAAACGGTCCGCCTCGGGAGGAGGCTTTGGTTTCGATGGACCTGAGGTTATCCGAGCGAGGCTGAACCAAACCCTGACGAGGCCTTCAGATTGGGTTCATTTAGGTGAAATCGTCGTAATCCATGTTGGCATTCTGACTCCTGGCCTGCGGCCAAGCGCCCGCGAGGCGGTTTTGGCGGTCGCTTGCCGTATGGCGAAGGCGCCGATATAAGCCCGGCAACTCCGAACCACCGTTTTCTCTTCAAGGACAAGATCATGGCCATCGAACGCACCTTCTCGATCATCAAGCCCGACGCCACAGCGCGTAACCTCACCGGTGCGGTTAACGCCGTGATCGAGAAGGCGGGCCTGCGCATCGTCGCGCAGAAGCGCATCCGCATGACCAAGGAACAGGCCGAGACCTTCTATGCGGTCCACAAGGCGCGCCCCTTCTTCGGTGAGCTCGTGGACTTCATGACGTCGGGCCCCGTGGTGGTCCAGGTGCTGGAAGGCGAGGGTGCCGTCTCCAAGTATCGCGACGTGATGGGGGCGACCGATCCGTCCAAGGCGGCTGACGGCACCATCCGCAAGCTCTACGCCAAGTCGATCGGTGAGAACTCCGCGCACGGTTCGGATGCGCCGGAGACCGCCGCGATCGAGATCGCGCAATTCTTCTCGGGCAACGAGATCGTCGGCTGATCCGTCAGCCGATCAGGTAACGAGACGCGGCGAAAGGACGTAGTGTGAACTGGCTCTGGCAGATCTTCGATCCCGCTACGATCGGGGCATTCTTCACCCAGTTCCGCGTTGAGATGGCCGAACCGACCTTCTGGGTCGCGGTCGGCAAGATCATCTGGATCAACATCCTCTTGTCCGGCGACAATGCGCTGGTGATCGCGCTCGCCTGCCGCGGCCTCAAGCCGCGGCATCGGCTGTGGGGCATGATCCTGGGTGCCGGCGCCGCGGTGGTGCTGCGGATCATCTTCACGGGCATCGTCGCGAGCCTGATGGAGCTGCCGTACCTCAAGCTGGTCGGCGGTCTTGCGCTGATCGTGATTGCGGCAAAGCTGCTGGTGCCGGAACAGGACGACGAGGACGGCGTGGAGTCGGCTTCGCATCTGTGGCAGGCCGTGCAGATCGTCGTCGTCGCCGACATCGTCATGAGCCTGGACAACGTCATTGCGGTGGCCGCGGCCGCCAATGGCAGCGCGCCCTTGCTGGTGCTCGGTCTTGCCATCAGCGTGCCCTTGATCGTCGCCGGTGCGGCGCTGATCATGGCGCTGCTCGCAAAGCTGCCGGTTCTGGTGTGGGCCGGCGCGGCGCTGCTCGGCTGGATTGCGGGCGAGGTGATCGCTACCGATCCCGGCATCGCGCCGAGGCTGCACACGCTGTTCGACGGTCCGTTCGGCGCCTCGCTCGACAACGTGCTCAGCGCCTTGCGCATCCCGCCGCAATTCGCCCATGGCGGCGGAGGCGGCGAATATCTGTGCGCAGCTCTCGGCGTCGTCGTCGTGCTGGCCGTCGGCTCCATCTGGCGCCGGCGCAGCATGAGCGCGGCCGCGCTGGAGTCCTCCGAGCGCCACGCCAAGGCCTCGGCGGAATAGGCTTATCTTTCGAGCATAATCTTTTCGGAAAAGCGCTTCAGGCTTTTCCGGATCATGCGCTAGCGCCGCACGATCGAGCCGGCGCGGTTGATCAGGCGGGCGAGCGCGCGGAAGCGGCTGCCGACGCGATCCGCGACGAGATCGCCGAGGCGGTGCTCGAACACCAGCAACAGCTTGCGGCCCACGCTGCGGAAATGCGTCGCGGGCAAGACGCCCGGACGCGCCGCCGAGATCAGATGCGCAACGCGGAAGGCCGCGCCGAGTAGGCGGGCGCGTTCGAGTTGCGCCGGCGTCAGCAGCTCCTGCATGGCGACCGGCGGCTGGTTCTCCTCGCTGAGCCCCGCATAGCGATAGAACACGGACAGGCCGACGAAGGCGCGCTCGGTGTGGGTGATCGCGCCGAAATTGCCGTTGACGACGAGGCTCAGCGTCTGCTCGCCGCGATGATCGGGATGCACCCGCCAGCCGATGTCGGACAACAGGCACGCGGCGTGGCGCAGACGGCGGTCCTCCTCGGTCTCGCGCAGCTTCACCACGCGCGCGAGGCGGTCGGTCCAGGCGATCAACTCGCGCGCGTGCTTTGCCGAACGAGACAGCAGCTGGTTCAGCTCCTCGGCCGCGCAGATCAGTCCGTCCTTGTTGCGTTCGGACTCCGGCAGCTTCTCGTGCAGCAGGCCCTCGCGCACGCCGAAGGTCGAGAACACGATGGTCTTCGGCTTCGCCACCCGGATGATGTGCTCGAGCACCAGTGCCGCATAGGTGAGGAGCGGGCGCCGGGCGTCGGCGACGATCTCGATGTCTGCAAGCATGCCGGCGGCCGCAAGCCGGCGGAGACGTCGGGAAAAATCGAGCGCCTCGGCAGCCGAAATCGAATAGCCGTGCATCACCTGGAGCGGGTAGCCGCTCTGGATGATGTGGATGCGCGCCAGCGCGCGCCAGGTACCGCCGACGGCGTAGAAGCTGCGGCCGCTCCCGGCCTTGAGCTGCGGCACCCCGTCGAGCGCTTCGCGCACGATGCGGTCGGCGCGTTTCAGGGATTTATGCGCGAGGTCCTGCAGCGCGAGGCCGCCGAGTGGCAGCGTCACGCCGCTGCGCACCGTGTTTTTGCGCACGTCGATCAGTTCGAGCGAGCCGCCGCCGAGGTCGCCGACGATGCCGTCGGGATGATGGATGCCGGAGATCACGCCAAGCGCCGACAGCCGCGCCTCGCGCGGGCCCGACAGGATCTCGATCTTCACCGCGCAGATGCGCTCGGCTTTCGCGATGAAGTCGGGGCCGTTGGAGGCGTCGCGGCAAGCGGCGGTCGCAATCGCAAACACCCGCCCGACCTGCATCACCCGGCACAGCGCACGGAAGCGCTTGAGCGAGGTCAGTGCCTTGTCGACGGCGTCGGGCGCTAGCAGGCCCGTGCTCTGCACCTCGCGCCCGAGCCCGCACAGCGTCTTCTCGTTGAAGATCGGAATCAGGCTCCGCGTCAGTCCCTCGTAGACGACGAGACGGACCGAGTTGGAGCCGATGTCGATGACCGCGACGCTCGAGCCGCGCTTGCGCGGCCGCTTCACGTCGACGATCCCGGATCAGGATTGATGACGTTCATTACGGCGCGTGAGGCGGCGCGGCGAGGATTCCTTGAGCGACTTACCACGGCCAGACAGACTCGGATTGGTCATGAAGTAGTTGTGGACGTTGAAAGGCTCCTCGCCCTTCGCGGTCTTCATACGCGTTGAGGACCCGTCCGGCAACAATTGCCAGCTCTGTTCATTGTCCTTGAGATTGGCGACCATGATCTGTTCGAGAACCTGCTGATGCACCGTGGGATTTTGCAGCGGACACAGCACCTCGACGCGGCGGTCGAGATTGCGCGGCATCATGTCGGCCGAGGAGATATACACAGCCGCTTTCGCGCTCGGCAGGCCCTGGCCCATGCCGAAGCAGTAAATTCGGCCGTGTTCGAGGAATCGTCCGATGATCGACTTGACGCGGATGTTCTCCGACAGGCCGGGAATGCCGGGCCGCAGGCAGCAGATACCGCGCACCACAAGCTCGACCTGCACGCCGGCCTGTGAGGCCTCGTAGAGCGCGTCGATAATGTCGGGGTCGACCAGCGCGTTCATCTTCATCCAGACCGCACCGGGCCGGCCGTGGCGCGCATGCGCGGTCTCGCCCTGGATGTGCTCGATGATGCGCTTGCGCAAGGTCAGCGGCGAGACCGCCATCTTTTCAAGATCGCTCGGCGCGGCATAGCCGGTGATGAAGTTGAACACGCGGGCGGCATCGCGGCCGATGGTCGGGTCCGAGGTGAAGTAGGAGAGGTCGGTGTAGATGCGCGCGGTCACCGGGTGGTAATTGCCGGTGCCGGTGTGGACGTAAGTCGTGAGGCTGCCGCCCTCGCGGCGCACCACCATCGACAATTTCGCGTGGGTCTTCAGTTCGAGGAAGCCATAGACGACCTGCACGCCGGCGCGCTCGAGGTCGCGTGCCCAGCGGATGTTGGCCTCCTCGTCGAAGCGGGCCTTCAGCTCGATCAGCGCGGTGACGGATTTGCCGGCTTCTGCAGCTTCCACGAGCGCGCGCACGATCGGCGAGTTGCTCGAGGTGCGGTAGAGCGTCTGCTTGATGGCGACGACGTCGGGGTCGCGCGTCGCCTGCTGGAGAAACTGCACCACGACGTCGAAGGATTCATAGGGGTGATGAACGACGAGATCCTTCTGCCGGATCGCAGCGAAGATGTCGCCGCCTTGCTCGCGCACGCGCTCGGGATGGCGGGGCACGTAAGGGGTGAATTCCAGATCGGGCCGGTCGAGGCGGGTGAGCTGCGAGAGCTCGTTCATGGCGAGCACGCCATCGACCAGGAACACCTCGTCGTCGGCGGTCGACAGCGCGTGCTGTACGAAGCTGCGCAGCTGCTCCGGCATCTTGGCATCGATCTCGAGCCGGATCACCGAGCCGCGGCGGCGGCGCTTCAGCGCGGTCTCGAACAAGCGGACGAGATCCTCGGCCTCTTCCTCGATTTCGAGTTCGGAGTCGCGGATGACACGGAAGGCGCCCTGGCCGTGAAGATTGTAGCCGGGGAACAGGCGGTTGATGAATAGCGCGGTGGCCTGCTCCAGCGAGATCAGCCGGACTATCTTGCCCTCGGCCGGCAGGCGGATGAAGCGGTCGATCTTGCCGGGCATGCGGATCAGCGCGTTCATCTGCTTGCCGTCGGCGGCGCGCGTGAGCTGGAGCGCGATGGTGAAGCCGAGGCTCGGAATGAACGGGAAGGGGTGGGCCGGGTCGATCGCGAGCGGTGTCAGCAGCGGGAACACGTTACTGAGGAAGTAGTCCTCGACCCAGGTTCGTTCCGCTTTGGTGACTTCCTTGCCCTCGACCAGCACGATGCCCTCGTCGGCGAGCGTGCCGCGCAGGTCGCGCCAGATTGCCTGCTGGTCGGAGGCAAGCTGCGAAACGGTCCGGTTGATGAGCGCGAGCTGCTCGGACGGCGTCAGACCGTCGGGGCTGCGCTCGGCAATGCCCTCGCGCACCTGGGCCTTGATGCCGGCGACGCGGACCATGAAGAACTCGTCGAGGTTATTCGCTGAAATCGACAGGAATCGCACCCGCTCCAGCATGGGGTGGCTGGGATTGACCGATTCCTCCAGGACGCGGCGGTTGAAGTGCAGCCAGGAGAGCTCGCGATTGATGAACCGCTCGGGGCTCGATGCGATCGCCGGCGGGCCTTCGGCTTCCGGGGCTTTTTCTTTAACTTCAACAGCTTGCGCAGAGTCCATCAGAAGTCGATCCATCCAGTTCGCCCCAATTTGCGACTTACGCGCAAAACCCGCGGGAGCATGTGTTAGAGCGATGACGTTTCGATGACATTGATGTTCCGCGGCCCGGCCGCGTCAAGCCGCCTTGGTCAGACATCCCGGAGCAGCTCGGCCGCCAGGGCCCGGGTGACGGGGCGGCCGAGGCGCAGGGCCTCGCTGTCCAGCAGGTCCACAGCCCGTCGGGCGGCGGCCGAGGACCGCTCCAGGCGAGTGGCGAGGTAGCTGACCACGCTCTCGTCCATGGCGAGCTGGCGGTCGGCGCAGAATTTGACGATCAGGCCGCGGAAGAGCTGGTCGTCAGGCGGCAGCAGCGAGATAACGGGGACAGCGCGGAGCCGCGAGCGCAGGTCGGCGAGCTCGATCTCGAGAGAGGCGGGCGCCTCGCGTCCGGTGAAGAGGACGTAGGCGCCGTCCTCGCGGGCCAGATTCATCAGATGGAACAGGGCGCGCTCATCGAATTCCCTCGCCTTGGGATCCTCGACCACCAGCGCGCCGGTGGCGAGCGCAGCCGGGACGGCTTCGGCGGTCAGCCCATTGGCCGTGGTCGAGCGGGCGCCTGAGGCCTCGGCCCAGATCGCGGCGAGATGGCTCTTGCCGCTTCCTTCCGGGCCGGCCAGCCACATGATCCGGTTCGGCCATTCCGGCCAGGCGTCGATGAGGGCAAGACCGGCGGCGTTGACGGGGCCCTCAAGGAAATTGTCCCGGCTCAGGCTCTCCGCATGCGGTAGCGAAAACGCCAATTGTCGGGGATGAACGCGGCCTGGCACGCTTGCTTTGCTCCGTGCCGGCATATGCCGGCTTGGTTTGAAGAGATGCGACTTAATCGAACGGGAGTTGGCCTTTGCGGGGCCGCTTCCCAACTCATTTGGCCTCGATCGTGCTGCTACTTGGCCTCGATCGTGCTCATGTGCCGCAACCACTCGACGAGATAGAGCGACACGGAGGAGAGCGTGAAGATCGTGACGAGGCCCATCAGGATTATATCATAAGGACCGGCTTTGAAGCCGAAGGCGAGGGCGGCCAGTACCAGCGCTGCGAACGCCACCTGGGCCACAGTGTTGAGCTTGGATACCTTCGAGGGCTTCATCTCCACAGGGCGGTCGAACAGCCACGATATGATCACGGCGGCGACGATCATGATGTCGCGCGAGACCACCAGGATGACGATCCAGCGCGGAATCGCGCCCCAGATGCCCAAGGCCATGTAGATCGAGACCAGCAGCGCCTTGTCGGCGAGCGGGTCGAGCAAGGCGCCGAGCTCGCTCGTCATGTTGAAGCGCTTGGCAAGGAAGCCGTCGACCGCGTCGCTGATACCGGCGATCAGGAAGACGGCGAACGCCACCTCCATTTGGCTCGACACGATGGCCCAGACGATGATCGGGACCAGCATGATGCGGCCCAAAGTAATGATGTTCGGTATACTCACACGGCGCTTCCCGGCACCCGGCCTGACCTCGAATTCGGCCCTTTGCAGGCTGAACCGGTTGATATCTCTACATAGTATACGGCGGCGCGCCATGCGAGCCATTGCGCGTCCCCGGAATTCGACGTAACCAGCCGCAAACCCACTGGAAATCGGGCATGACCGACCGCAAAAACGGCCTCACTTACGCCGATTCAGGCGTCGATATCGATGCGGGCAACCGCTTGGTCGACCTGATCAAGCCGATGGTGCGCGCCACCGCACGGCCCGGCGCCGACGCCGAAATCGGGGGATTCGGCGGCCTATTCGATCTCAAGGCCGCCGGTTTCAAGGATCCCATCCTGGTGGCCGCGACCGATGGCGTCGGCACCAAGCTCAAGATCGCGATCGAGACCGGCCTGCATGGCGGGATCGGCATCGACCTCGTCGCCATGAGCGTCAACGACCTCGTGGTGCAGGGCGCCGAGCCGCTGTTCTTCCTGGACTATTTTGCCTGCGGCAAGCTCGATCCGGAGGCGACCGCGTCGATTGTCGCCGGCGTCGCCGAAGGCTGCCGCGAATCCGGCTGCGCCCTGATCGGCGGCGAGACGGCCGAGATGCCCGGCCTCTACAAGGACGGCGACTACGACCTCGGCGGCTTTGCCGTCGGCGCCGCCGAGCGGGGCACGCTCCTGCCGCGCAAGGACATCGCCGCCGGCGATGCCGTGATCGGGCTCGCTTCGTCGGGCGTGCACTCCAACGGTTTCTCGCTGGTGCGCAAGATCGTGGAACAATCCGGCCTCGGCTTCGGGGCGCAGGCGCCGTTTGCGCCCGTCATGACGCTCGGCGGCGCGTTGCTGACGCCGACGCGTCTCTACGTCAAATCCTGCCTGCGCGCGATCCGCGAGACCGGCGCGGTGAAGGGGCTTGCCCACATCACCGGAGGCGGCTTCACCGACAACATTCCGCGCGTACTGCCGAAGCATCTCGGCGTCGGTATCGATCTGGCGCGCCTGCCAGTGCTGCCGGTGTTCAAATGGCTGGCCGCGCAGGCCGGCATCGCCGAGCTCGAAATGTTGCGGACCTTCAATTGCGGGATCGGCATGATCGCAATCGTCGAGCCGGACAAGGTCGAAGAGGTCGTCGAGGTCTTCGCCGATGCCGGTGAGACCGTGGCACAGCTCGGCACTGTGATCCCGGCTGAGGGCGAGCACCGCGTCGTCTATAACGGCCATCTCGATCTGGCGCTGTGATGAAACGCCGCGTCGCCATCCTGATTTCCGGCCGTGGCTCCAACATGGCTGCGCTGATCAAGGGCGCGGCCGCGCCGGATTTTCCGGCGGAGATTTCGCTCGTCATCTCGAACAAGGCCGATGCGCAGGGGTTGGAAAGGGCCAAAGCGAGCGGCGTGAAGACGCTGGTGATCGAAAGCAAGCCGTTCGGCAAGGACCGCGCCGGCTTCGAGAAGGTGCTGCAAGCAGCGCTCGATCAGCACGGCATCGAGCTGATTTGCCTCGGCGGCTTCATGCGCCTGTTCACGGCCGAATTCACCGAGGCCTGGTACGGGCGGATGCTCAACATCCATCCCTCGCTGCTGCCATCGTTCCCCGGTCTCGACCCGCACGGCCAGGCGTTGCGCGCCGGCGTCAAGCTGTCCGGAGCGACAGTGCACTTCGTGATCCCCGAGACCGACGCCGGTCCAATCGTGATGCAGGGCGCCGTTCCCGTCAGCGACCACGACACGGCGGACACGCTGTCGGAGCGTATCCTCGAAGTCGAGCACCGCATCTATCCCGCAGCACTGAGCCTGCTCGCGACGGGCAAGGTCCGGATCGAGGGCGATGTGTGCAAGACCGCGGGCAGCGGGCCGTCGGAGAACTTTCTGGTTGCGCCGTTGGTGCGGTGAAGCGCCGTCGCACTCGGAATACTTTCATCCCAAACAAAAACCCCCGGCAGAGCCGGGGGCAACGTCATGATCTCTTGCGCAGACCGCGAGAGCAATCAGGAAACCTTGAGGTTCTCCGCGGATGCCTTGCCGCGGTTCTCCACGAGGTCGTATTCAACCACCTGATTTTCATTGAGGGTCGAGAGTCCGGCGCGCTCGACGGCGGAGATGTGGACGAAGACGTCCTTGTCACTGCCGTTCGGCTTGATGAACCCATAGCCCTTGGTCGGGTTGAACCATTTGACGGTGCCCTTTTGCGGCATCCTCAGTCTCCTCCGCTAGATACAAAAACGACGCGGCCGCTTTTCGCGTGCCACGCCACAAACGGGCCTCCGGTAGTCTGTTCGAGTCTTGAGTTTCAATGTCGCGAAACGCACAGTCGAGCGGCCAATTCCGATTGTGTCCGATATTGCAACATGAAAATCGCCCGTTAGCAAGCCGCGCGCGAATTTCAAGAGCCCGACCGGAGTGCCCGTCCGCAATTTGCGACCTGTGGCCGCGGAACCACAATCGGAAGCAATGCCTTTGCCCGGACGCGCCAGCCGGTTGACCCTCAGTAACAGTTCGGCACAAATCGCGGCACGCGTGCGCCGCTCCTGTTGCATTTTTGCGCGCCGCCCTTTGCTTCGGGATTTGTCGCCATGTGCTGCACGTCGCAGCCCTCAGAGACACGGCAGGCGATCAGGCTGAACCGCGTCCGTTGGATCGCGGCTGCCGTGGCGTTTGCGCTCATCATGCTACTGTCGACGACATCAGGCTTTGCGCAAAGTCCGACGCCTACGCCTACGCCGACCCCGACGCCCACGCCGTCACCGACGCCGATTCCGATTCCGATTCCGATTCCGACGGTGACCAATTACGACCAGTCGGCCGGCAACAGCGCGCTCAATCTCGGCTCGAATTTCCTGGAGCGGCTCGGCAGCCAGGCTTCTGGCGGCGTCAACCGGGCGTTCCGGACCAATCCCGGCGGCGGCGGCGCATCGGCGGGCGCGGAAGATCCGCGCTACCGCACCTGGTTCGAGGGTTACGGCATCTCGGTCCGGACGGATGCACAAGGAGACTTTGTCGGCGACAAGCGGAAGACGTTTGGCGGTGTCGCAGGCCTTGGCGCGCGGCTCGCGCCGGGTGTCAATCTCGGCTTCTCCGTCGACCAGAGCCACACCGACATCGATGTGCCGCTCGCACTTCAGTCCGCCACGCTGGACCTGACGCAACTCGGCTTCAGCGGCTCCGTCGACAAGGGCCCCTGGACCTGGGCGTTCGCGGTGGTGCACGGCTTCGGCAAGGTCCGCTCCAGCCGGGACACCGGCCTGGGACTTGCGACCGCGGGTTATCGCGCCGCAGTCGACGGCGCGCTGACCGAGATCAGCTATTACTGGACCAAGGATCAGATGCGGATCGTGCCCAAGGGTGCACTGGAATATGTCCGCGCCACCAGCGTCGCGTTCCAGGAGGTTGGCGGCCTCGATCCACTCAATGTCGGCTCGACGGCGCTCTCGCGCGCGCGCGTCATGATCGGAGCCGAGATCGGGCGCTACTTCATCTTCGACCAGAAGATCCTGGACCTGTCCGCCTACGGCAAGTTCGTCGACAATTTCCATCAGAACCTGGGATCGGTGCAAGTCAGCCTCGGGAGTCAGAGCATCGTCGTGCCCGGCATCGGCGAGAGCCGTTACGGCACGGATGCCGGCGCCTCGGCCTCGCTCAGCCTGACCAACACGGCGCGGCTCTACGTCAATTACGACGGCAAGTTCCGCAAGGAGCTGACGTCGCACCAGGGCGCGGTCGGCTTCGAACATCGGTGGTGAGGCGAAGCCTGCCCGCGTCGGCCCAGAGGAGGATCCGGAAAACTGCGAAGCGGTTTCCCGAAAAGATCATGCTCAAGCTTTAAGTCGGCATTGCCGCGACATAGCCCGTCAATCCAAAACCCTCGCGCGCGACCGTCATCATCGGCGCCAGCGCGTTCGGGTGGATGAACTCGTCGCGGAAACAGGGGTGGGCCTTGGGATCGAAGATTTTCTTCAGCCAATCGACCACGATCTTGTGGCGCTCGGAGGCGCGGAACTCCTTGTGATAGGTAAGCCAGAGATCGGCGTGGTGGCTGACGCCGAGATCGACGGCGACGAGCGGGGCGCCGAGCGCGATCGAGACCGTCGGCAGGAATCCGATGCCGGCGCCGCGCTCCACCGCGTAGAGCACGCCGACCGAGGAATTGGTCTTGATCCCGACGATGCCCTCGAGCGACTTAAGTCCGAGCACGCGGGCATAAGCGCCGTCGTCGACCTGCGGAGCGCTCTGCTTGATGATGCGGTGGTTCTTCAGCTCGGCCAGGCTCGCCGGCACGCCGTAGAGGTTTTCGTACTCTTTGGACACGAAGGGATAGATGTGCAGCCGGCCGAGCTTGGCGACGATCAGATCGGGATTGGTCGGCGGCTCGAGCTGGATCGCAATATCGGATTCGAGCCGCGCGACGTCGGCCTGTTCCATCGCGCAGCGCAGGTCGACGGTGATCTTGCGATAGGTCTTCTGGAAGTCGATCAGTCGCGGCAGGATCCAGAAATTGCCGGGACCTTCGGTCACCGCGACCCGCACGGTGCCTGACATGTCGTTCGACGATCGCGAGGCTCGCCGGAACACGTTGAAGGCATGACGCTCCATATGCGCCACGTCGGCGATCATCGCGCTGCCTTCGTCGCTGAGCGTGAGCCCGCTCTGGTCGCGCAGGAACAGCTTGCAGTCGATGCTCTCTTCGAGCCGGTCGATCCTGCGCATCAAGGTGGTGGAGGTGAGCCCGAGCTCCTCGGCGGCGTTGCGGAAACTTTTATATTTTGCGCAAGCTAAAAACAGTTTCAAATCGTCCCAGGACATGTCCAGGGCTTCTTCACGGTGCTGCATTATCGCAGCACCCCGGTGCAATAACTGCTGCATACGCCTGATCCCCAGCCGCTAAGCTCTTGGTCATAGCGGGGCACGAAAGCCGCGAACGATAGAGGGGTGACATGGGTATGGAAAGGGGCTCGTTTGCCGCAAGGCATGATTTCGACGCGCTGCCGCTCAGTCCGGATGTCGACGTCCGTCGTGCCCAATTTTCCGAAATCGCCGCGCTTTCGCAGCTGGCGCACCGGCTGGTGCCGGGCGTTCGGATCGGGGCGACTGAGCTTGCAAAATATTTCGCCTTCGATCCCGAGAGCATCCTGACTTTCAGCCGGAAGGGCAAGCTCGTCGGCGGCATGGCCTTCCTGTTTCTCAACGATCGCGGGCATGATGCGCTGCTGCTCGACGAGATCTGCCTCACCGCGCCCGAGACGTGCCATCTCGCGTCCGCGAAGGAAGACGTTTCCGCCATCTACATCTGGGCGATCGCGGCGACGGGGCGTGGCGTCGCCGGTCTCGGCAAGGCCGCGGCTCATCTTAGACAGCTAAGGTTTCGCAACGCGGATTGCTATGCGCAGCCGTCAACCGTGGCCGGACGCGATATCATGAAGGCGACAGGCTTCGAGCCTGTTCCAAGCTTCCAACCCGACCTCTGGTGCTACGAGCGGCCCTGGCATCGGCAGCCGATGCGCATGCCGGGCGCGATCATCCAAGCAAGGAGTTTTGCAGATGCACGGTACTAGGATTCCTCTCGCGAAGCCCGATTCCCGCGCCATCACCATTCGCCTCGCACGCGATCTCAGCGATCTCATGCTGGTCACCTCGATCCGCTCAGCCGTCTATCTCGCCGAGCAGGATTGCCCGTTCGACGAGGAGTTCGACGGGAACGACATGGTCGCCGCGCATTTCATCGGCTATGTCGGCAACGAGCCTGCGGGCTGTCTACGGGTGCGGTTCTTCGGCGATTTCGCCAAGGTGGAACGGCTTGCGGTGCGGCACCAATATCGGCGCTCGCGGGTCTCATTCAAGCTGGTACAGGCGAGCGTCGACTATGTGAAGCGCAAGGGCTTTCGCAAGATCTACGGCCAGGCGCAGGACCGGCTGGTCGATTTCTGGGCTCATTTCGGGGCCAAGCCGCTCGGTCACAATCGCAAGATCACCTTTTCCGACTTCTCCTACACGGAAATGCTGCTGGAGATCGAACCGGGCCCGGATGCCATTACGCTGGACAGCGATCCGTACGTGATCATCCGCCCCGAGGGCGATTGGGACCGGCCGGGCGTGCTCGACGCCTCGGCAGGACGGGCCGTGACGTCGCCGCTGCGGGACGTCGCGCTCGCTGGCCGTTGAAACTGCTGCAGCTGCGCGCAAACCCATGCTGGTTTCCGTCACAGACGATCCGCCGATCTTGGTCTGCGCGGATCTCCAGGTCGAATATCTGACCCCCGGACGTCGCCACGTCATCCTCGACGGCGATGCCGCCACGGCGCGCTGCGTGGAACTGCTGACGCTGTGGCGCGACAATCTCTGGCCGGTGATGCATCTGAAGCGCATCGCGCAGGCGGCCTGGTTCAATCCGGCATCCAGGCTGACCGATTGGATCGCGGAGGCGAAGCCGCGGCCGGGAGAAATGACGTTCGAGCACCCGCTGCCGTCAGCCTACAGTTCGTCGCGGTTTGTGGACTACATGTCCAATATCCGCAATGTCCGTTGCGTGCTCGCTGGCTTTTCCCTCGACGAAACTGTCTTGGCCACCGCTATCGACGGGTTTCACCGCAGCCATCGCTTCCAGGTGGTGGCCGACGCGGTGGCCTGCCGGCAGCCGGGGACAGGCGATGCTGCCGCCTATAAGCATGCAGTAGTGAATGTGATCGGGAATTTTGCTACAATCCAGTCCAGCGCCGAGCTGATCAGAACCGGCGGCGCCGTTGCGGTGTAGGCGGCCGCGATCGACGGATGGAGTGGGACATTGTCACGGGGAGATCAGCTCGAGGAGCTGGCAAGCGACCTGTCGCGTGCCGCCGAGGCGGCGCGCCGTCTTGGTCTGCCCACGACGGTGTATCTGCTCTCGATGGCGCTGGTGGAGGTGCGGGAGGCCGCTGCGGCCGATGGCGATGGGAATGACGACGGCGCGGCGTGACAGCTGCCCGATGTGCGGCTTTGTGCAACGCTGGTGAGCGCTTGCTGCCGACGAATTGACGTTGCAAGTTTTGCGCGGTGGCAATAGCCAAGGAGCTGGATCATCGAGTGATGACGCTGGCCGCGCCGGCGACGTGACGCTTTCAAGGATGCCCGCAAATGTCCATGTTGCCCAATTCGCAAGAGGCCCGGGATGTGGCCTATCAGCTCCATCCCTACACCAACGCGCGCGCCCATCAGCAGGCCGGTCCCCTGGTGATCGAGCGCGGCGAGGGCCCCTACGTGTTCGATGCGTCGGGCAAGCGCTATTTCGAGGCGATGGCAGGCCTGTGGAGCGTCGGGCTCGGCTTCAACGAGAAGCGGCTGGTCGACGCCGCGCACAAGCAGATGCTGGCGCTGCCATTCTATCATACCTTCTCCGCCAAATCGCACGGGCCCTCGATCGATCTCGCCGAGAAGCTGGTCGCACTTGCGCCTGTGCCGATGAGCAAGGTGTTCTTCACCAACTCCGGCTCGGAGGCCAACGACACCGTTCTGAAGTTGATTGCCTATCGCTCCAATGCGCTCGGCCAGCCACAGCGCAAGAAGGTGATCAGCCGGATGCGCGCCTATCACGGCGTCACCATTGCGTCCGCCAGCCTCACCGGCCTGCCGAACAACCACCGCTCTTTCGACTTGCCGCTCCCGAACATCCTGCACACGGGCTCGCCGCATTTCTACAAGGACGGCGCGCCCGGGGAGAGCGAGGAAGCCTTCGCGACGCGGCGAGCCGAGGAGCTCGATGCGTTGATTCAGAAGGAAGGCCCGGACACGATCGCGGCGTTCTTCGGCGAGCCGGTGATGGGCGCGGGCGGCGTCATCGTGCCGCCGGCGACCTATTGGGACAAGATCCAGAAGGTGCTGAACAAATACGACATCCTGTTGGTTGCCGACGAGGTCATCTGCGGCTTCGGCCGCACCGGCAAGATGTTCGGCTGCGAAACCTACGGCATCAAGCCCGACGCGATCGTGGTCTCCAAACAGATCACCTCGAGCTATTTCCCGCTGTCGGCCATCATGATGAACGATCGCATGTTCGAGCCGATCGCCGATGAGAGCAACAAGATCGGCGTGCTCGGCCACGGCTTCACCGCGGGCGGCCATCCGGTCGGCTCGGCGATTGCGCTGGAGAATTTGAAGATCATCGAGGAGCGGGGACTGGTTGCGCACGCCGCCGAGCTCGGTGGCTACATGCAAGGCAAGCTGCGTGAACTCACCAGTCATCCGCTGGTCGGCGAGGTCCGCGGTGTCGGCATGATCGCAGCGATCGAACTGGTGCTGGATAAGGCGCGCAAGACCGCGGCGGCAACGCCGGGCGCCGTCGGCGGCATGGCCAGCCGCATGCTGCAGGAGCGCGGCGTGATCTCGCGCAACATGCTCGACGCCATCGCTATCTGCCCGCCGCTGATCGTCACCAAAGCTCAGATCGACGAGCTGGTCGCGGCGATTTCAGGTGTGCTTGATGACATGAAGCCGGAAGTGGCGAAGCTGACGCCGGCGTAAGGGAAGCGTCAATGCAGGCGGAGCGTTCCGCCGCACCCACCCTGTTGTCCCGGCGAAGGCCGGGACCCATACCGCGAGGTCTCTCGATGGGGATGGTAGGAGCCCCGAACGACGAGTCTTCGCCAAACTCTTCCCTGGGGTGATGGGTCCTGGCTTTCGCCAGGACGACGCTGGGGAGAGATGGCGGCCTATTCCGCCCGCTGAACCCCGATCACGCGGCCTTTCTCGACCGCCAGCGCCAGCTCGCCGCGCTTCAGTTTCAGTGCGGCCTCGCCGAACAGCTCGCGGCGCCAGCCGCGTAATGCCGGCACGTCGGCCTCGTCGTCGGCCGCGATCTCCTCGAGATCGTCGACGGTCGCAATCACCTTGCTGGCGACCGCATGGCGCTCCGCGGTCATGCGCAACAGCACCTTCAACAGCTCGACGATCGCGGCGCCATTGTTATTGTTGCGCGGCTTTTCCAGCTTCGGCAGCGTCGCGTGATCGCGCGCCAGACCGCGCTCGACGGCGGCAACGATGTCGGCGCCCCATTTGGATTTCTCAAAACCCTTCGGCACGGAGCGCAGGTTCGCGAGCTTCTCGATCGTGTTCGGCGCGTGGGTCGCGATGTCGCTGACGGCCTCGTCGCGCAGCACGCGGCCGCGCGGCACGTCGCGGCTCTGCGCCTCCTGCTCGCGCCAGGCGGCGACCTCCATCAGGACCGCGAGGTCCTTGGGCTTGCGCACCCGCGTCTTGAGCCGTTCCCAGGCGCGCTCGGGGTGGAAGTCGTAGGTCTTGGGCGAGGTCAGGACCTCCATCTCGATCGAGACCCATTCGCTGCGGCGGCGCTTCTTGAGGTCGGCATCGAGGGCTGCGAACACGTCGCGCAGATGCGTGACGTCGGACACGGCGTAGTGCATCTGCTCCTTGGTCAGCGGCCGGCGCGACCAGTCGGTGAAGCGGTGAGTCTTGTCCGGGCGGTGTCCGGTGACCTTCTCGACCAGCGCGTCGTAGGCGATGCTGTCGCCGTAGCCGAGCACCATGGCCGCGACCTGGGTGTCGAACACCGGATGCGGGATGATGCCCGCCTGATGCCAGATGATCTCGATGTCCTGCCGGGCGGCGTGGAACACCTTCAGCACGGCCTCATTGGCCATCAGCTCGAAGAACGGCTTGAGGTCGATGCCCGCCGCCAGGGTGTCGATGACGATCGCTTCCTCGGCGCTGGCCATCTGCACCACGCACAGCAGCGGGTAATAGGTGGTCTCGCGCAGGAACTCGGTATCGACGGTAATGACGGGGTGCTTGGCCAACCGGCTGCAGGCAGCCGCAAGGTCAGCGGTGGTGGTAATCAGATCCATGAACGGCCCATGACAAGTCCATCAGCCGTTCTGCCGAAAGCGCTGTGATGTCAAGGGGCTCGAAGCGAATTCGAGCCTTGCATTTGGGCCGGAATCGCATTTACCGACGAAAATCCTATTCGTAGCGGACCCGCCGGGAGGGTTTGCGCGTACAAGGCAGGGCCACCACAACCACGCACATGGCGACCAAGGCCAGTCCCAGGAACTCGAAAACCAACAGATCCACGGCAAAACCCCTCAGAAACATTGCTAAACTTGTCTGGGGCGAATTGAGGGGCTGTTAATTCTCGTGGTTACCGGCGGAAGGCCGGGCCGGATGGTGGACGCGGGGTTAACGGGCGCGCCATGCCGTGCAGCGTCGTGGCATCCGGCGTCAGGTCATGAGCTTCGGCAGGGCGGCCGCCAAGGCGTCCACGGCGGCGCGAACTTTCGGCGGCATCCGGGGCGAGCGGGGCCAGAGCGCATGGCAGTCGTAGAGGAATCCCGGCTGACCACTCAACAGATTGATGAGTGTACCGGCGCGTAGGCGTTCGCGGACCAGCCAGTATGGCAGCCAGGCCAGTCCCATCCCCTGTGTCGCGGCATCCGCAATCGCATCGAGATCGTCGAACCTGAGCCTTCCCGCCGGCATGATTTCGCTCGGAGGCTGGCCCTTGCGGGGAAACAGCCACGGCCGGACGCGTCCGGAGCGGCGATAGATGATCGCCTGATGCTGGGCAAGATCGTCGAGCGATTTCGGCTTGCCGATGGCGCGCAAATACGAGCGCGCGCCGCACACCACCATGCGCTGGCTTGCGATGCGCCGCGTCTTCAGGCCGGATTGATCGTGCAGATCGCCGGTCCGGATCGCAAGATCATAGCGGCCCTCGATGATGTCAGCGATCGGGTCGCCGAACGAGAGATCGAGCTCCAGATCGGGATATCGTCGCGCAAGCTTCATCAGCAAGGGGGCGATGCAGTGCCGGCCGAGCAGGGCGGGCATGGTCACGCGGAGCCGGCCACGCGGCTCGGACAATTCGTCGGAAGCGACGGCGTCGGCGGCCTCGGCTTCAGCGAGCACAGTGCGGCAGCGCTCGTAATAGGCTTGGCCCGTCTCGGTCAAGCTCTGGCGCCGTGTGGTGCGGTTGAGGAGGCGGACGCTCAGGCGCTCCTCGAGGAAACGAACGTGCTTGCCGACCATTGGCCCCGACATTTCGAGCGCATCGGCGGCGGCGGCGAACGAACCCACATCGACCGCCTTGACGAAGACGGCCATGCTGGTCAGGCGGTCCATGATTGCAAACTCCTGGTTTCGACTGTTCGCCCCTCTGAACCCTTTATCCAGTGCCGCCCGGTTGCCATAGCTCCATTCAATTCAATTGTTTTGGAGTGTGTTCATGGCGCGCGTCGTTCGCTTCCACAGACATGGTGGCCCCGAGGTGCTGCGCATCGAGACCGTCGACGTTGCGCCGCCAGGGAGGCGCGAGGTGCAGATCAGGGTCAAGGCCCTTGGGCTCAATCGTGCGGAAGCGCTCTTGCGGAAGGGGACCTATATCGAGACCGCGACGTTTCCGTCCGGCCTTGGTCTCGAGGCCGCGGGCATCGTCGAGGCGATCGGCGAAGCCGTGAGCGGCTTTTTGCCGGGCGAGGCCGTCAGCATCGTGCCGCCCGTGTCGATGGTGCGATGGCCCGCTTATGGCGAGCTCATCACGTTTCCGGCGGAGTTCGTCGTGAAGCACCCGCCCGAGCTCGGCTTCGACGCGGCGGCCGCGGTATGGATGCAATATCTAACGGCGTTCGGCGCTCTGGTCGATATTGCTGGGCTAAAGCGAGGGGAGGCGGTGGTTATTACGGCGGCGTCGAGCAGTGTCGGGCTTGCAGCAATTCAGATCGCGAACCGGATCGGTGCGATCCCGATTGCAGTGACGCGAACCTCGATCAAGCGGCAGGCCTTGCGCGATGCTGGCGCCGCCGACGTCATCGCCTCGGTGGAAGAGGACATCCGGTCGCGCCTGGAGGACATCGTCGGCTCAAACGGCGTTCGCGTGGTGTTCGATGCGGTCGGCGGCCCCATATTTGAGCCGCTCACCGCCGCGATGTCGCCGGGTGGCGTTCTCATCGAATATGGCGGCCTGAGCCCCGAGCCGACGCCATTTCCGCTTTTCAGCGTCCTGACCAAAAGCCTGACGCTACGCGGCTATCTCGTGCACGAGATCATCCGCGATCCCGCGCGGCTTGCTAAGGCGAAGACCTTCATCCTCGACGGGCTGCGGGACGGTGCATTGCAGCCGATCATCGCCAAAACGTTTCAGTTTGAGGAGATCGTCGAAGCGCATCGCTATCTGGAGTCAAACGAGCAGTTCGGCAAGATCGTGGTAACGATTGGAGGACCGTAGGGTGGGTTAGCCGAAGGCGTAACCCACCACTTTTCTCACACGCGGAACTGCCTTGGTGGATTACGCCTTCGGCTAATCCACCCTACGAAGCTTCGAAGCCCTTACGGCAGCTTCAGCGACGTCTCCGCGTTGTACGGCTTGAGCGTCTCGTCCGCGGCCTTCTGGGCGGCCACGAGCGCTTCCTTCGGCTGCTTCTTGCCGTTGAGGACGAGCATGACCTCGTCCTCCAGCGTCTTGCGCACGGGTACGGTCTTGTAGGTCGCAAACCACGGTTTTGCGACCTCGAGCTGCTCGACGGCGGTCTTGGCGTCCGGGTTCTTGTTCAGGAATTCGACCATGTCGGGCGTCTTGTAGGCGGCCATGTTGGGGGCGAAATATCCGGTGGCGCGGCTCCACCAGCCGCTCTTCTCGGGCGAGGTCATCCACTTGATCAGCGTCCATGCGGCCTTCTGCTTGTCGGCTTCCTGGCCCGCCGGAACGATCAGCGAGGCGCCGCCGATCGGCACGGCGTTGCGGACGTTGCGCGGGATGAAGGCGACTTTGTAGGCGAACTTGGCGTTGTCACGCACATAGGTCAGCGAGCCCGTCGAGAGCATCATCATCGCGGCATTGCCGGAAATGAAGGAGGTGCTGACGGCCGGGCCAGGCGTCGCGCCGGGCGGGTGAACCTTGTGCTTGGTGACGAGGTCGTTCCACCAGGTCAGCGCGCCCAGCATCGAGGGCGTGTCGTAGTAGACCTCGCCGCCGAACTCCTCGTTGTAGTAGCGCCCGCCATTGGTCATGGTGAGCGTTTCCATCATCCAGCCGCAATAATCGTAGGCGCAGGGGATCGCGATGCCCCATTGGGTCACCTTGTCACCCTCGCGCTTGGTGAGCTTCTTGGCCCAGTCGGTCAATTCAGCCCAGGTCTGCGGCGGCTTGCTCGGATCGAGGCCCGCTTCCTTGGCCTTGTCGGCGTTGATGTAGAGCAGCGGCGTCGAGTTATGGAATGGCACGCCGTAGACTGAGCGGTTGATCACCGCGTTGCCCTGCAGCGCCGGAAAGAACTGGCCCAGAAACTGCTCCTTGGTGGTGCCGTCGGCGGCGATCAAGGGATCGAGGTTGGTGAGCTCGTTCTCGATCTGCATATCGAGCAGGAAGTTCGCCGACATGATCACGGCAGCCGGCGGCTTGCCGGCCTTGATCGAGGCGCGCGTCTTGATCAGCGTGTCGTCATAAGAGCCGGTGTAGACGGCTGTCACCTTGATCGCGGGATGGGTCTCGTTGAACTCCTTGATCAAGGTGCCCATGTCGCGGGCGAGCTTGCCGTCGACGGGGACGGGGAAGAACAGGTCGATCTCGGTCGGGCCTTCGGCCAGCGCCGGGAAGGTGAGGGCGCTTGCCAAAGTGCCTGCAATGGCAAGGCCAAGCATGATCCTGCGGGAAAACAGCATCGAGAAATCTCCTATTTGATGCCTGAGGTGACGAAAGAGCTGATGAAGCGTTTCTGGAAGATCAGGAAGGTGATGAGCAGCGGTGCGATCACCATCAGCGTGCCGGCGGCGATGGTGCCCCAGGCCTGCGTGCCTTCCGCGGTCGCGGTGAACACCGAGAGTCCCACCGTGAGCGGCCGCTTGTCCGGCGAGTTGATCACCATCAGAGGCCACAGGAAGTCGTTCCAGTGGCTGGTCACGGAGATGATGGCGAAGGCCGAGAAGCTCGGCATCGACAGTGGCACGTAGATGTGGCGGATGCGCTGGAGCAGGCTGGCGCCGTCGATCAGGGCAGCGTCTTCCAGCTCGGTCGGGATAGCCTCAAACGCTTGCCGCATCAGGAAGGTGCCGAAGGCGGAAGCGAAGAACGGCATCATCACGCCGGTGAGCGTGTCGTAGAGGCCGAGCTGCGCCACCAGGCTCAAATTGGGCACGATCAGCAGCACCGGCACCAGCATCAGCTGCATCAGGAACAGATAGAAGATCAGCGATTTTCCGGTGAAGTCGAGCCGGGCAAAGGCAAAGCCCGCCAGCGTGATCGTGACGACCTGCACCAACAGGATGCCGGTGCAGATCATGATAGTGTTGAGGGTGTAGCGCGGGAAATCGCCGATCTCCCAGGCGTCCCTGACATTGTCGAGCGTCGGCTTCAGGCTCGGCATCAACTCGGCCATCAGATTGATGCCGTCGGATGCCGGGCGCAGCGTCGCCACGCCCATCCACAGGAACGGGATCAGCCAGACGACCGCGAGCAGCACGGTCAGCGCAAAGCCGAGCTTTGGCGTGATCTCGCGGCGGGTGGCGAGCGGGGCGTCCTTGAAGAGCTTACCGATCAGCTTCATGCCCCGCCCTCGCGGTTCGCCATGGTCCGGAAGGAGAGCGCGGTGAGGCCCATCAGCGCCGCAAGCGTCAGCAGTGTCGCTGCCGAGGCCTTGCCGATGTCGTAGTGCTCGACCGCCTGCTGGTAGATGTAGAACAGCACGAGATTGGTCGCGTTGGACGGCCCGCCTTTGGTCATGACGAAGACGTGGTCGACCTGCGTGACCGCGTTGAGTGTGGCGATGACCGTGACGAACAGGAAGGTGGGCTTGAGCTCGGGCAGGATGATGTGGCGCAGCCGCTGGTACGGCCCTGCGCCGTCCAGATGGGCGGCTTCCATGACATCTTCCGGCACCGCCTGGAGGCCGGCCAGGAAGAACAGCATGTAATAGCCGGCGTTCTTCCAGATCGTGATGACCATGATGGCATAGAGCGCGATGTCGGAATCGCCGAGCCAGTTCGGCAGCACCGGCAGGAAACGGCCGATGTAATAGTCGAGCAGTCCGACATTGGGCAGAAAGATGAACAGGAACAGCGCGGAGGCCGCGACCATCGGGATCAGCACCGGCAGGAACAGCGCGGCGCGCAGTGCACTGGTCAACGCGTTGGTGCGCGACAGCGCCAGCGCGAACAGCAGCGCGAGGCCAATGCTCGGGATCGCCGTGCCGACGGCATAAACGAGATTGTTGACGACCGCGCCGGTGAAGGCGGGGTCAGCAAGCACCGCTGCGATGTTGTCGAGACCGACGAAACGAACCGGCGCCCTGGGCGTGGCGCGCTGATAGAGCGCGTCGACGAGGACGCGGCCCATCGCACCGTAGGTGAACAGCGCGAGGAAGACGAGCGAGGGCAGCAGCAGCAGATAGGCGGGCAGGGAGGTTTTGAAGCGGTGAGAAAACCGATTCAGGATATGCAGGCGCGGCGGCGCCGAGGCCGCGACCGGGAGAGCCGCGGGTTCTGCGAAGCTCATCTCATCGCGCCGGGAAATTGAGCGCATAGTCGCGGCCGTCCACTCCCGCCGGTGGCTCGAAGGGAAAGCGCAGACTGGTGTCGAGGAAGTCGTGGCTGTGCACGACCAGGTTCTCGCCGTCGATCAGCACCACGCCGTAGGCCGGCGGCTCGTGGCTGGCGAGATGCTCGGCCGCGGCAGCGTCGAGCTCGAACCAGACCTGGTGGTTTGTGCCGCGAAGCGTCGAGAACGGGATCTTGCCGTAGCTGCCGAAGATCGGCCGGTGCACGTGGCCGAAGAAGAGGTGGCGGATGCGCGAGCGATAGGGTGCGATCACCTCGGCGAATTCGGCGCTCTGTGCCAGCGAGATTTCGTCCATCGCATGGACGCCGACCGTGAACGGCGGATGGTGCATGAACACGACGAACGGCATGTCGGCCGGCGCGGCCGCGAGCGTGCTCGCGAGCCAGCCGAGGCGCTTGGCGCACATCTCGCCGGCATGGCTGGTCTCGTCCAGCGTGTCGAGGAAGACGAACAGCCCGTGCTCAGTGGTGCGGGTGCCCTGCACGAAGCCGTTGGGATCGCGCGGCGCCGCCTTCAGGCTATCGAGGCAGGTGACGCGGCGATCGTGGTTGCCGACCATGGCGATGTAGGGGATTTTCAGCGCCGCCATTGCGTCGGTGAAATTGGCGTAGGATTCAGCCTCGCCCCAATGGGTGAGGTCGCCGGTCACGACCGCGAAGGCCGCGTCGGCGTGATGCTTGTTGATGTCGGCAATCGCAGCATCCAGTCGGGCGCGCGGGTCGAGGCCATAGAGCTTCAGCCCGGGATTCGCGAGATGCGTGTCAGTGATGTGGATGAACTTGAAAGGCATGGCACTTGTCAGGATCGTTGGAGGGTGGGCGCCTCCGGCAAGACGACCCTGACAGGCCGTTAGAGTGCGAGTGTTTCAGTTTGATGACAGCGGTTCCGGTGGCGCGAGGCGTCCACAAGCTCGGCTTAGTACGCCTTCGGCTAATCCACCCTACGCACCGAGTTCGTCGCTACGTCCCGCAAAACGTCTGCAGCACCCGCTGGTCCGGCAGCGGGGGATCGGCGTAGGCGGCGTAGTCCGGCTGGTCCTCGAACGGCTTCGCCAGCACCTTCACCAACTCCTCGAACGGCGCGTAATTGTCATCATTTACCGCCGCCTGAATTACGGCCTCGACGCGGTGATTGCGCGGGATGAACATGGGATTGACGGCATGCATGGCGGCCTGCCGTTCGGCTCCGGTTTGCGGCTCCAGCACCGTGCGCTCGCGCCAACGTCCCGCCCAGTCGTCGAACGCGTCGGGGTCCATGAACTGCGCGCGGACGTCGGCGATGCCGGTCTCGTCAGCCGCAGCATCACCAAGCTTGCGGAAGGTGAGGGTGAAGTCGGCCTGGTTCTTGGCCATGGCATCCAGCAGGTCCTGGATCAGCGCGTCGTCGCCGTCGCGGTCCGTGAACAGGCCGATTTTCTTGCGCAGGCCCGCCTGATAGGTGTCGCTGAACGTCTCGGAGAAGGCGCCGAGAATGTCCTGGGCCTCGGCAACCGCCTTTTCCTGATCGTCGGAGAACAGCGGCAGCAGGCATTCGGCAAGCCGCGTCAGATTCCACAGCGCGATGCGCGGCTGGTTGGCGTAGGCATAGCGGCCCATCTCGTCGATCGAGGAAAACACCTGCGACGGATTGTAGGAATCCATGAAGGCGCACGGACCGTAATCGATCGTCTCGCCGGAGATGGAAGAGTTGTCGGTGTTCATCACGCCATGGATGAAGCCGACAAGCAGCCAGCGTGCGACCAGTTCGGCCTGGCGCGCGACGACGCCGGACAGCAGCGCGTGATAGGGCCGCTCGGCGCCAAGCAGCTCCGGATAATGGCGGGTGATGACGTGGTCGGCGAGCCGGCGGACCGCCTCGGTGTCGCGGCGGGCAGCGAAGAATTGGAAGGTGCCGACGCGGATATGGCTCGAGGCGACGCGCGTCAGCACCGCGCCCGGCAGCGCCGTCTCGCGCAGCACATGTTCGCCCGTGACGACGGCCGCGAGCGAGCGCGTGGTCGGAATGCCCAGTGCGAACATCGCCTCGCTGACGATGTATTCGCGCAGCACCGGCCCGAGCGCGGCACGGCCGTCGCCGCGGCGGGAGAACGGGGTGGGGCCCGAGCCCTTGAGCTGGATGTCGCGGCGGACGCCGCTCTTGTCGATGACTTCGCCGAGCAGGATGGCGCGGCCATCGCCGAGCTTCGGCACGAAATTCCCGAACTGGTGGCCGGCATAGGCCATGGCGATGGGATCGGCCCCGGCGGGAACTGTCTTACCCGCCAGGATTTCGGCGCCCTCAGGGGTCTCCAGCACATCAGGATCGAGCCCGAGTTGGACCGCCAACGGCCGGTTCAGCTTGATCAGCCGGGGCGCTGTCACGGGCGTCGGTGCGACCCGGGCGAAAAAGCTGTCCGGCAGCGCCGAATAGGAGTTCTGGAACGGGAAATGGACTGTCATGGCCTCAAGATAGGCGTGGAACGCCGGATGGCAAAGGCTTGGGGCCCGATCGGGCAAAAATGGGCACTTCCAGCCGAAAACAGGGCGTTCCCTTGGTTGCCGCCTTGGGCCTCGTCGGCTAAACCCTGCCGCAACTTCGGACCGGTCGTTTCAGGCCGTCCGATTCGATCCTCAGACATCATTTTGGGACGACCATGCATCGCTACCGGTCACATACATGCGGCGCGCTCCGCGAGAGCAACATCGGCGAGACGGTCCGCCTTTCGGGCTGGGTCCATCGCGTTCGCGACCATGGCGGCGTGCTGTTCATCGACCTGCGCGACCATTACGGCCTGACCCAGTGCGTGGTCGATCCGGACTCGCCGGCGTTCTCGCAGGCCGAGAAGCTGCGTTCGGAATTCGTGGTCAAGATGGATGGCAAAGTCCGCCGCCGCCCCGAAGGCACCGACAATGACGATCTGCCGACCGGCAAGATCGAGATCTATGTCAGCGAGATCGAGGTGCTGGGCCCGGCCGGCGACCTGCCGCTGCCGGTGTTCGGCGACCAGGAATATCCCGAGGACATCCGCCTGAAGTACCGCTTCCTCGACCTGCGTCGCGAGAAGCTGCATCAGAACATCATGACGCGCGTCGAAGTCATCAAGTCGATGCGCAGGCGGATGGAGGGGCAGGGCTTCTTCGAGTTCAACACGCCGATCCTGACCGCGTCCTCACCGGAGGGCGCGCGCGACTTCCTGGTGCCCTCGCGCATCCATCCCGGCAAGTTCTACGCGCTGCCGCAGGCGCCGCAGCAGTACAAGCAGCTCCTGATGATGTCGGGCTTCGATCGCTACTTTCAGATCGCGCCCTGTTTCCGCGACGAGGACCCGCGCGCCGACCGCCTGCCGGGCGAGTTTTATCAGCTCGACGTCGAGATGAGCTTTGTCACGCAGGAAGATGTCTTCGCCGCGATGGAGCCTGTCATCACGGGCGTGTTCGAGGAATTTGCCAAGGGCAAGCCGGTGACCAAGGGCTGGCGCCGGATTCCTTTCGCCGAGGCGCTGCGCAAATACGGCAGCGACAAGCCGGACCTGCGCAACCCGATTGAGATGCAGGACGTCTCCGAACACTTCCGCGGCTCCGGCTTCAAGGTGTTCGCGCGGATGTTGGAGGACCCCAAGAACCAGGTGTGGGCGATCCCGGCGCCGGGTGGCGGCTCGCGCGCCTTCTGCGACCGCATGAATTCATGGGCGCAGGGCGAGGGACAGCCGGGCCTTGGCTACATCATGTGGCGCGAGGGCGGCGAGGGTGCCGGTCCGCTCGCCAACAACATCGGTGCTGAGCGCACCGCCGCGATCCGCGCGCAGATCGGCGTGAAGGAAGGCGATGCCGCCTTCTTTGTCGCCGGCGATCCCGACAAGTTCTGGAAGTTTTCAGGGTTGGCCCGCAACAAGGTCGGCGAGGAGCTGAACCTCACCGACAAGGAGCGGTTCGAGCTGGCCTGGATCGTCGACTTCCCGATGTACGAATACAACGAGGAGGACAAGAAGGTCGACTTCTCGCACAACCCGTTCTCGATGCCGCAGGGCGGTCTCGATGCGCTCAAGGGCCAGGATCCGCTGACCATCAAGGCGTTCCAATACGACATCACCTGCAACGGTTACGAGATCGCCTCGGGCGGAATCCGCAACCACGTGCCGGAAGCGATGGTGAAGGCGTTCGAGATCGCAGGGTACGGCGAGCAGGAAGTCGTCGACCGCTTCGGCGGCATGTACCGCGCCTTCCAGTACGGCGCGCCGCCGCATGGCGGCATGGCCGCCGGCGTCGACCGCATCGTCATGCTCTTGTGCGGCACCAACAATCTGCGCGAGATCTCGCTGTTCCCGATGAACCAGCAGGCCATGGACCTCCTGATGGGCGCACCGTCGGAGCCCAGCCCCAAGCAGCTCCGCGAGCTGCACGTGAAGGTGAATCTGCCGCAGAAGTGAAGCTTGCGCGGGAAGATGTCCGTGCCCCGGACGCAGCGCAGCACGCAGTGGTGCGCAGCTGAGCCGGGGCCCATGTCTGAGCGAGCAGCAGGCTTCTGGATCCCGGCTCTGCGCAGCAGCGTTACACGCTGCAGCGCGTCCGGGACACGAAATCCAACTACAGCCCCGTCGACGTCTCGATCCTGAACTGCGCAAGCGCGCTCTGTGGGTCGGTTTGCAAGAGCTGCATCAATTGCATCAGCGGTGCCTTCGCGCGCGGGGACAGCTTAATGGAAAGCGTCTGGCCCGGCGTCTCGACGAAGCGGGCGATCGCGTCCACGGCCGCGTTCGCATCCGGATTGGCGGAAGCAACTTGCTCGCGTTTAGCCTTGATGCTCTCGACGAGCGCCTGGCGTGCGGTATCGCGGCTGACCTTCTGCATGCGCGCGAACTGTGCCGCGACGAGATCGACGACGCCGCTGTCGCGCAATGAGAATTCGAGCGTGCCCGCCTCGATCCGGGCCGCCTGGCCCATGAGCTGGGCGGGATCGGCCGAAAACACCTCGCGTGGTACGTTGCCGAGCGCGATACGCAATTGCGCTCTTGCGATGCCTCCGATGTCGAGCGTCGCGGGCGTCAGAACGAAGCTGTTGGACTGTTCGGTCCAGGCAGCGCCGAGATCGAGGTCGACCGCGAGCTTGTCGATCCCGCTGGCAATCAATGGAAGCTGTTTTGGATCGGATGGATCGGCCAGCGTGACAAATTTGGCAACCACATGCGCCTTGCTCGGGATCGAGCCGACCAGCTGCCCCCAGTCCAGACTCAGTGTGTCGATCGTGACCAGCTTCTTGGTATTCTTGTACGGCGCGGACACGCCCTTGATCTCCGCGCCTGCGAGCACGCTAAACAGGCCCAGCATCTGAGCCGGCGAGGGCGGCTGTCCGGGATGGGTGAGGCTCGCTGCCCACCGCATCAGGTTCGTGATGCTGAGCGATTTGAGTGCGAAGCGCTCCACCTTGATTTGCCCTTGCGGCGTCGGCGCATCCAGGCCTTCGAGCGCGAACCCGCCTTCTTGGTATCTGATGGCCCTGAGCCGGGGCGTCCCTTGCGGGGTCGTCATCGACATGGTGCCGATCTCGAGCTTGCCGACGCGAAGGCCTTCATAGAAACCGGCGAGCTTTTCCATCAGATTGCGCGATTGCGCCGGCGTCGGCGGGACCGTGCTGTCCGCCGGAAGCAGCGCCAGGATCTCGGCCGGCCGGAATTTCGATGGCTGCACCGCGATGTCGGTGATGGCGATCCCGTCGACCTGCATCCGGATGCCGAGCGTCGACGTCACGACATAAGTGCCGGTGGACATCTGCCCGTAGACACGATGATAGCTGTCGTCGTTCGCCTTCTGGGGATCGAGCGCGGCGGCGATCGCGGTCGAATCGAAATCATTGATGATGATGTCGGACACCTCGCCAGTCAGCTTGTCCGCCTTGCCTGGCTGCGGCACGTTGATCGTGAAGCTGGCGCGCTCCGCCTTGATCGCGGCGATCTTGCCTTGGGCGAGCTTCTGGATCGCGAGACCCGAATAGGCGACCTCGCCACTACCTCCGGCGCTTCTGCCCGCATCGAAGGCGAATGCGAGGGTCGGCGCTATGACGGAGGAAGCCGTCACATTTGCGTACTGATCGAGCGCGAAGCGGTACATGTCGATCAGGGAGCCTGACGTCGGCGCGTTCTGAGCATGAATGGGACCGACGTAGTCCCGCATGGTCAACTGCGGGACCTTGTAGGAGACTTTCAGCTTGCCGGGGCCGACCTCGTCCAGCGCGACCTCGAAGCCGGAGATATCGATGCTGTCGGCCGCGAAGCGTGTCTCCTCGACCTGGCGAATGCCGACGCCCTTGATAGCGGCGATCTTGACATGAGCCTGCGGCTGGTTGGCAGGCTCAACCGCGATATCCTCGATCGTCAGCGTCCGGGTCACGAGATCGAACGCCACCTTGCCGTGGCTCGCCTTGCCGCCACTGGCGCGGATCTGCTCGAAGGCCGCCTCGATCTCGGCGGCGACGCGATGCTGAACGTAGAAGCTGAAGCCGAACCATCCGCCCGCGGCCATCACGGCCACGACGATCAGGCCGATCAGGATTCGCTTCATTCCCAGCTCCAGTTGCTCGCGTTGCAGGACGCAACCTGCCATATTCGCAAAGCAACGCGCGGTCCAGAGAAAGTGAGCGCTATCAGATATTTGACTGCGCGCCCTGTTGATGGGGCCGCAATCGGATGTTGCCACCGGGGCGCCCGGCGTGCTTCATCCCGTTTCCATGACCCGGAAATACCAACCCAAGGCAAGCCGGTCAGGACAACGTAGTTTGAGGCCGGTAACGCGAGGCAAGACACCGCATGTCGTCCTATTCTGATGATCTCCACCAGGCGGCGCTGGCCTATCATCGGCTGCCGCGCCCCGGAAAGCTCGAGATCCAGGCGAGCAAGCCGCTCGCCAACCAGCGCGATCTCGCGCTGGCCTATTCGCCCGGCGTCGCCGCCGCCTGCATGGAGATCGCCAAGAACCCGGCGGAAGCGGCGACGCTGACGATCCGCTCCAATCTGGTCGCCGTGGTTTCGAACGGCACCGCCGTGCTCGGCCTCGGCAATATCGGCCCGCTGGCCTCGAAGCCGGTGATGGAGGGCAAGGCGGTCCTGTTCAAGAAATTCGCCGGCATCGACGTGTTCGACATCGAGATCGCGGCCGACACCATCGAACGCGTGGTTGAGACCGTGGCCGCGCTCGAGCCGACCTTTGGTGGCATCAATCTCGAGGACATCCGCGGACCGGAATGCTTCGAGATCGAGGCGCAGCTCAAGGAGCGCATGAAGATCCCGGTCTTCCATGACGACCAGCATGGCACCGCGATCATCGTCGCCGCCGCGATCACCAACGGCCTGCGCCTGAACGGCAAGAACCTGTCGGACGTCAAGATCGTGGCATCGGGGGCAGGGGCCGCCGCGCTCGCGACACTGAACCTGCTGGTGTCGATGGGCGCTCAGCGCAAGAATATCTGGGTCTGCGACATCGACGGCCTTGTTCACGAAGGCCGCAACACCACGATGGACCGTTGGAAGGCGGTCTATGCGCAGAAGACCGACAAGCGCACGCTGGCCGACGTGATCGGCGGCGCCGACATCTTCATCGGCCTCTCCGCACCGGGCGTGCTCAAGCCCGAGATGGCCAAGGCGATGGGCGACAAGCCGCTCATCATGGCGCTCGCGAATCCGACGCCGGAGATCATGCCGGAGGAGGCGCGCAAGGTGCGTCCCGACGCCATGATCTGCACCGGCCGCTCCGATTATCCGAACCAGGTCAACAACGTCCTGTGCTTTCCCTTCATCTTCCGCGGCGCGCTCGATGTCGGCGCCAGCGCCATCAACGAGGAGATGAAGCACGCCGCCGTGGAGGCCATCGCGCAGCTCGCGCGCGAGGCGCCGTCCGATGCGGTCGCGCAAGGCTTCGATACCGGGGAGACGCAAGGGTTTGGCCCGGGCTCACTGATTCCGAGTCCCTTTGATCCGAGGTTGATCCTGCGCATCGCGCCGGCGGTGGCGAAGGCCGCGATGGAATCGGGCGTCGCGACCCGGCCCATCACCAATTTCGACGAGTACACTGCGCTGCTCGAGCGCTTCGCGTTCCGCTCCGGCCTCGTCATGAAGCCGATGTTCGCGAAGGCCAAGACCCAGCCGGTGCGCGTGATCTACGCCGAAGGCGAGGATGAGCGCGTGCTGCGCGCGACCCAGGTGGTGCTGGAAGAAAAGCTGGCGACGCCGATCCTGGTCGGACGCCCGTCGGTGGTCGAGGCGCGCATCAAGCGCTTCGGCCTGTCGATCAAGGCCGGCAAGGACTTCGACCTCGTCAATCCCGAGGACGATCCGCGCTACCGCTCCTACGTGCAGTCTTATGTCGAGGTCGCCGGCCGCCGCGGCGTGACGCCGGATGCGGCGCGCACGGTGGTGCGCACCAACAACACCGTCATCGCGGCGCTCGCGGTGGTGCGCGGAGAGGCGGACGCCATGCTCTGCGGCGTCGAGGGCCGCTACATGAGCCATCTGCGCCATGTCCGCGAGATCGTCGGGTTTACGCCGGGGATCAGCGACTATGCGGCGCTGGCGCTGCTGATCACGAGCAAGGGCGCCTTCTTCATCGCCGACACCCAGGTGCGGCCCAATCCGAGCGCCGAAGAGCTCGCCGAGATCGCCTCGCTCGCGGCGGTCCACGTCCAACGCTTCAACATCAAGCCGAAGATCGCCTTCGTCTCGCATTCGGATTTCGGCAGCTACGACACGGAATCCTCGCGCAAGATGCGCCGGGCGACCCAACTCCTGAAAGAGAAGCATCCGGAACTCGAGGCCGACGGCGAGATGCAGGGCGACACCGCGCTCTCGGCCGCCGCGCGCAAAATGGTGCTGCCGCACTCGAACCTCGAGGGCGAAGCCAACATCATGATCATGCCAAGCCTCGACACCGCCAACGTCGCCTACCAGATGATCAAGTCGCTGGCGGACGCGCTTCCTGTCGGCCCGATCCTGATCGGCCCGGCGCGCCCGGCCCACATCCTCACCCCGTCGGTGACGGCGCGAGGCATCCTCAACATGACCGCGGTGGCTGTGGTGGAAGCGCAGGAGCGCGCGTCGCGGCAGCAGCCAACGTTGTTTACCTAAGGCGGGGGCTCTAGCCGCGCGGTAGGTGCCATGACTTCTCCCCTGCGGGAGAAGGTGGCGCGAAGCGCCGGATGAGGGGTTCTCTGCGCGAGACGAAATATCGAGAGTTGTCCGTGCCGATAGAAACCCCTCACCCGTCTCGCCGCTTCGCGGGGAGCCGCCCTCTCCCGCAAGGGGAGAGGGGAAGAAGCTCTTGGCGCTAGTTTTGAATTACTCGCATTCGTCCATTTCCCCGTTTGTAAACCGGTGCACGACTCTCCATAATCCCCCGATGCTTTCGCAAAAATCCGGTTTCAAAAAGCCTGAGCAAAGAGGCCGATCATGCCAGCGTTCGTGACTTTTGGGCGGATCCTGTTCGCCGTGCTGTTCATCTACACGGGTGCGGCAAGATTGTTTGCCATGCAGGCGACCGTTGATTTCATCGCCGCCAAGGTCGTGGTGCCCGACATGATTGCGCCTTACGCCAAGCAGATCGAGACGGCGACGGCCATGACCACGCCGCAGCTGCTGGCGATCGCGGTTGGCGTGCTCGAGATCATCGCGGGGGTGATGATCGCGCTGAATTTCGGCGCGCGCTTCTTCGCGATGTTGATGATCATCTATGTCGCGGTCGCGACCTTCCTGTTCTACGACTTCTGGAACCAGGTGCCCCCTGACAACGGCAAGATGCTGGTCGACGCGCTCAAGAACCTGTCGATCATCGGCGCGCTGTTCATGATCATCGGCTACGGCCGCGCTACGCGTCCGGCCGAGGCGGCCTACGGGGACGTGTGACGGTCAAACCACTACGTCCTGCGCCACGGCGTGACAGTCACGTCATACGAGGCGTCGAGCAGATACGGCGCGCCCGGCTTCATCCCGTGTGAGGCCAGCACCTCCTGAGGCGTGCGCCCCGGTACTTCGACAAAACAGCCTTCGCCGCCGGGCAGCCGCAGATGCGGCGCTTCCGACAGCCAGAACGTGTCGTAGCGATCCATGAACATGTCGAACACGACGGGGCCGCCGATGATTGCGACGGTGCCGGAAGCGACATCGGCGAACGCGCAGGCGTCCTCAAAGCTGGCGTGATCCGGATTCCACAAGGTCGCGTTCGGCATCTCGGGATCGACGGTCAGCGCCTCGATCTTGCGGGTCAGAATCAGGCGCTTGCGCTTGGGTGAATTCGGCTGCTGCTCGTGCGAGTGACGGCCGTGCACGATCAGTGCCGCGCGATCGAGCGCCTGCTCGAAGAACAGCTTGTCGCCTTCGAATTTCAGGCTGTCGGGCATGACATGGTCGGCGTCCGCGAGCATGCCGTCCGCGGAGACGATGACGTAGCCTTCGATCCGAAAGGACAATGGCGCGGCTATTCGGAGACCGTCGTCACGACGCTGTTGACCGGCCGGTTGCTCACCGTCGGCAGCTTGACGTCCTTGAGCAGCTCCTGGTCGTATTCCGGCAGCGTCGAGGCCGGGAACTTGGCGCGCATCGCCACCACCTTGTAACCGCCGGCCTTCAGGCGCTTGAGCAATTCAGGCAGCGCTTCCGCAGTGTGCTTCTGGAAGTCGTGCATCAGGATGATGCCCTTGCCCTTGCTGTCGAGCTTCTTCATGACGGTCTCGATCACCTTCTCGGGCTTCGAGGCCTTGAAGTCGAAGGAGTCGATGTCGCAGGAGAAGATCGCCGTGTTGCGGTTGCCGAGATAGGTGACCATCTCCGGCGGATGCTGGAGCGCCGGGAAGCGGAAGAAAGGCGAGGGCGAAATGCCGCCGAGCGCCCATTTCACCGCGGAAAGGCCCTTCTCGATCTCTTCCTTGCGCTGCGCTTCCGTGAGCTTCTTGTTGTTGAGGTTGGCGTGCGACCAGGTGTGGGTGCCCACGGTATGGCCGGCCGCGTAGACCTGCTTGAGGATCTCCGGCTCGTAGGTCGCGTGCTTGCCGATGGAGAAGAAGATGCCGGTGGTGCACTCGTCGGCGAGCGCCTTCAGCACGGCGGGCGTGTTCTTGGGCCAGGGGCCGTCGTCGAAGGTCAGCACCACCTCGTGGTCGCGCAGGAAGTCGAGCTCCTTGAAATGCTCGAAGCCGAAGCCGGGACCACCCGTGGTGTCGATCTCGACGGTGCGGGCGACCCCGAGCGCGCCCGGTGTGTTGCAGGCGGCGCGGGCGGGCTGCGGCGCCTGTTTAGGCGGGGGAGGATTGACGAAGCCTGCCGGCGCGGCGGCTGCTGCAGGAGCGGGTGCGGGAGCTGCAGCGGGCGCAGCCGCAGCCGGTGTTGCCGCCGGTGCGGCCTGCGTCGCGGCAGCGGGCTTTGCAGCCGGGGCCTGCGACCATGCCGCGCCCGTCATCGCCAGAGACATCGCGCTTGCCAATATCAGTCCTGCCGCCACACGCATGGTGTTGTCCTCGAGATTGATCCCGTTGTTCCGCCGCGGCTTTTCGCCCCCGGCAAAACCATCCTGCCCCTAACGATCCTAGCCTAGATGGTGGGCCCTCGCCATTGCAACGGCTGTTTGGCGCGCTAGCCCAATTGTGCCCAACCGGGTTGGGAACGCGTGGCGTCAAGTGTCGGCCAGTGCTTTCGCGATCGCCGTCTTGACCCGCGTGTCGGCCGGCTCGACCGTGGATGCAAAGACGTCGGCGATATACCCGTCACGGCCGATCAGATATTTGTGGAAGTTCCATTTTGGGACCTCCTTCGGCCGCGCCTCTGCCGCCCATTTGTAGAACGGATGCGCCTTCACACCGATCACGACGGCCTTGGCCGCAATAGGGAAGGTAACGCCGTATTGGTGGTGGGCAGTCTCCGAGATCTGGCCGGTGCCGCCGGGTTCCTGTCCGCCGAAGTCGTTGGAGGGCACGCCGATGACGGTGAGGCCGCGTTCGCGAAACTCACCCCATATTTCTTGCAGACCGGCATATTGCGGCGTGTAACCGCAGAGCGAAGCGGTGTTGACCACCAGCAGCGCTCGGCCGGTGAATGCCGCAAGGCGGATGTCTTCGCCTGATAAGGCCGGGAAAGAGAAGGCGTAGGCGGAGATTCGGCTCATGCCGCCATCCGCCAGTGCACGCGTCGCCGGTGTCAGCGTGCCTGCAAAGGCGGCGATGAGCATGTTCCTGCGGTTCATCATGACGGTCCCCCGAAATGATCCGGGGCGCATGTTACCCCGCCGCTGTGAGCGGCCTCGTCAACACCGCGTTATCTGCCGCGATCAAGCGCGTTAGTACAGACGGACGATGAAATCGGTGCCTTCGCCAGTCTCGCCCTGGTTGATGCCCTGGTCGGAGACGATGATCGAGCCGCCTGACGTCAGCATTTCGTTGATCTTCGCGATCGTGTCGGCCGGGATCGAGACGCGGTCGAGGGCCTCGGACGGGCTATCCGGCGTGACCACAGGCTTTGCGGCGACGGGAATCACGGCCGCGCCACGCTGGCGGCCCGTCATGCGGCCGTCATCTTCCCGCGCGGCAGAGCGGACGGACACTGGCAAGGACACCACCGACCAATGCAGCGCATTGGAATCGACCTTGTCGACTTTGGCGGTGAAGACATGCGTGCCGAGCGGCCGCTCGCTCGCGGCGATCGTGACAGGCACCTCGAACAGCGGCGCAAAGTTCTGCCGCACGTAGAGCTTGGAATCCTTGCGGCTGATGAAGACCGCGATCTGGCCCGCCCGCTTGAGCGCTTCAGGTTTCGCCACGGGCGCCGGATCGGCAATACGGGTTTCGTCCTTCTTGACGTCGGGCGTGGCCGCCTGCGCTTGCGCTATGGCCGGCGCATCGGACGTCTTCGCGGGCTCGGACTTCACGGTTTCGGACTTTGCGGGTTCGGACTTCGGCGTCTCCGCGGCCTCGACAGGCTTCGCTTCAGTGTTGGCGGGCTGCGCGGCGTCTCCGGCCTGGGGCTTGGCCGCGTCCGCCGCCTCAGCAGTCTTGGTCTCGGGCCTTGCCGTTGTCTCGGTCTGGTCGTCCGATGCCGCGGCCTCCTCGCGGGCCGGGGCATATCCGGTGGTCACATCCGACATCACGGTGTGGCCGACCGACGAGCGCAGCTCGAGCACGCCGTCCGCGCTGGCGGTCTTCGTTTCAACAGGCTTTGCTTCGGTGGCCGTGGTATTTGCCGCGCCTTTGTCGGCCTTGTCGCCGGCATTGGTCTGCGGCTCGAGGCTGGCCGCGGGTTGCAGCGGCACGCGCAGCGAGGCAAGCAGCGGATGTGAGAAGTTCTGCGGCGACATCTGGCCCGGCGAAACGATCACGCGCGCGCCCATCCTGGTCCAGTTCCACATCTTCACCGCGAACGCCATCGGCATGCGGATGCAGCCATGCGAGGCCGGATAGCCCGGCAGCACGCCGGCATGCATGGCAACGCCCGACCAGGTGATCCGCTGCATGTACGGCATCGGCGCGCCGCTATAGATGTTGGAGTGGTGAAATTTGTGCTTCTGGATGACGCTGAACACACCCATCGGCGTCGAATGGCCCTTCATGCCCGTCGACACCGGGGATTCCGCGAACACGCCGTTGGTGTCGTAGACCGTGACCTTCTGCCGGTCGATCGAGACGACGATGACGAGAGGACCTTGCGGTTTCGTGCCGGCTTCCTTTTCGGCAACAAGGTCTTTCTTGCCGGCCGTAGCGCGCTTCTGCGGCTTCTGGCGCGGGACGTCGGGATGGCGCTCCTGGCGGCCATAGGACCCGTCGGAATAATCCGTCCAGTAATAAAACGCCGCGTCCGCTTGGCTCGCCGTGCCGATCGCACCCGCCGCCGTCAAAACGGCGACCTGCCAAAATCGCGCCGGTTTGGCAGAAAAACCAGACCCGTTCACGCTGTTCATCATCGAATCCATAATCCAAATCAGATGTTAGTCTCTCAGAGGGGATACGCGTTCACCAGCACGGCGGTTCTGCGATCAGCTAATTTTGTCCAAAGAGTAGCAAAAAAGCCTCACGGAGCGGTAAACGGCGGCCGTGTCAGCTTGCCGGTCGTCTTCCTGATCGGTCGCCCGATGCCTACATTGCTGGGACTTGTTACCGGAGAACTTCATGTCATCTCGTTTCCCCAGTCTTTCCAGCATCCGCTTGAAAGGCCTCGCTTTATTCCTCCTAGCGCTGACCGGGCCGGCAGCGTCCGCCTTCGCCGCGGACGAGCCGGATTTGATCTTCCGCCGCTCGACCGTGTTCAAATGGATGAGCCCGAACGACAAGCTTGCGACCTACGGCCTCGACGATCCTGAAGTCGAGGGCGTGGCCTGTCATTTCACGGTGCCGGAGAAGGGCGGCTTCAAGGGCTGGCTGGGCCTTGCCGAGGAGGTCTCGGACATTTCGCTCGCCTGCCGTCAGATCGGCCCGATCAAGTTCAAGAACAAGATGGAGCAGGGCGACGACATGTTCCGCCAGCGACGGTCGCTGTTCTTCAAGAAAATGCAGATCGTGCGCGGCTGTGACGCCAAGCGCAACGTGCTGGTCTACATGGTCTATTCGGACAGGCTGATCGAGGGGTCACCGAAGAACTCGACCTCGACCGTGCCGGTCATGCCGTGGGGCCCGGCGGACGCGAACGTCCAGAAGTGTGGAGAGTTCTTCACTCAGTGACGCGCTTGCGTTCACTCAGTGAGGGGTTTGCGTTCACAGTGACGCTCTTGCGTTCACTCGATGATGTCAGCGCGGCTGGCGCGCGGTTTTGCAAGATGCGAGCCGGTCAGCCGCACGAATGATTGCGGCGTGGCCTCAAAGCCACGGCTCGATTGCAGCGCCATTTCGCCGGGCGAATTGGCGCTGCTGCGAACAGGCCGTTGCTCCCGGCGGTCCGTTCGTTGGTCCGCATCGCGCGCCGTTGCGCGATTCTGCGCCGTCATGGTGGCCGTTCCTCACATGAACGCGCTCGGCGATGCCCGGGCCTCTCGGTCTCGATAGCTTGGGTCGCAGTCGAAACGTCCTCGGTTCGACAGGACCCAGCCTTCGTTCGGCTTCTCTTCAGCAGAAAAACGTAAAACGCATGTGAAGGGTGTGAGGCGGGATCGTGACGGCGCCAACGTTCCGGCGCGCATCCGAACTCGCCCGGAACCTGCCAGGCCACATTGGGTAGGCGCACGACCTATCTGAAAAGATTGAGATTTTCCGTCGAATATGTCGTCGCCCCGAACCGGACGAAACAATTCTCACGGAGATGAAACCATTTTCCGGCTTTGGCGCATCACGCGCGAAACCGCCCATGGTTATCAACCTCACAACGACGACGGCGCACGCCGGCCACCGAATTCGGAAGAGAACTCCATGCGCACGCTCAGCCTCATCCTTGCTTTCGCTTTCGTGCTCGCCGGCTCCTCGTTCGCAGGCTCGCCGGACGGAAATGTCCCCGGTATCGGCACTTTCCAGTATAGCGGTTCGCCGATCATGACCCCGGCGCCCCAGCCGATCGTGGTTGCCGCGCGCTTCTGATCGCCAACAAGAAAAATCAGCCAATGAAGGCCATCATGCTTGCTCGTATCTGCGCCGCGGCGTTCATATCCCTTCTGACGAGCAGTGCCGTTCAGGCGCAGGTGCGCTCTCCCTCCAGATTACCAGATCCCCGTACCGAGTTCGTGAGGCAATGCGCGCCGCGGATGCTCGGGCGGTGGGAGCATCCGGAAGAGGTTTGCGGCTGCCTGCACGATCATGCTGCCGCCGTCGTCGAGGATCGCGATCTCCGCGAGGCCCTGCTGCGCGGCATCAGCGAGACCGGGGTGCCGACGATCGAGACCGACTGGGTGCCGGCCGCAAAGCAGACCGAAATCGGCCCGACCTTCACCAAGATCGCCAAGCCGACCCTGCAATGCATGTTCGATCCGGCGAAATAGCGCTCATCGCTTCGATTTCGGGCCAAACCGCGACACGCAGGTGCTGGTCCGTGCGACGCCCTTGTCGGTCATCTTGGCGCCGCGCACTTCCTTGACCTATCCGGCGGGACAAGTTCCGTCGTCGACTTGCACGCGCTGGCCGAGCTTGAGATCGACGATGTCCTGCTCGCGCCCGACCGAGCCTGCGCGCGCCGTCGCGGCGAGCGCGATAAAGATCAGGAGCGAGAGGCAAGTCGCGCGGCGTAGCAGCATGGTGTGAGCTCCCGGCATGGATGCCGCAATGTAGGGAGCGGCTGCCGATTCTCATAGTGAACGTTCGTCATGCCCGCCGGGCCGGCTTGCGCCGCGCACGCAAGGCCGCTCGCGATTCCCGCGCGAGCCGCTCGGCGGATGCCACGAGATTCGGAATCGCGTGGCCGGAAAATCCCAGCACGAAACCGGGCAGTGGACGTGAGCGTGAATAAGTGTCGGCCAACAGCCAGCCTTCGGCGCCGGCGGCCTGCTTGGCGTCTGCCGCCACCAGCAGATCGACCGAGGGATCGAACCGGGCGACAAGGTGCAGACCCTGCGATGGGACCGGCACCGACAGCACGCCGTCGGATGCGGCTTCGAGCGTCCCAGCCAGCGCGTCGCGCGCCTCGCGGTAAAGCTTGCGCACGCGCTTCAGGTTCGCTGCGAAGGCGCCGGAATTGAGCATGTCGGCCACCGCGCCCTCCATCAGCGTGCCGGGAAAGCGGTCGAGGGCGGCCCGCGCGGCGGTGACATCCGCGATCAAGCGCTCGGGCAGGGCGCAATAGCCAATGCGCAGACCTGGAAACAACGTCTTGGCGAACGTGCCCATGTAGATCACACGCTGGAGGTGATCGATGCCGGCCAGCGACATCAGCGGAGCGCCGTCGTAGCGGAATTCGCTGTCGTAATCGTCTTCCAGCACGAAGGCGCCGGCTTGCCTGGCCCAGTCCAGCAGCTCGAGCCGCCGCGGCATCGACATCTGCACACCCAGCGGAAACTGGTGCGACGGCGTCACATAGGCTGCGCGCGCGGACGGCGCCGCTGCGCGGCCTCTGGCGACCCGCATGCCGTGCGCGTCGACGGGAACGGACACGGCGCGATAGCCGCAATGCGCGATGGTTCTGCGCGCAGCGGGGTAGCCTGGATCCTCGCACCAGACCTGGTCGTTGGGCTTCAGGATCGCGCTCAGCACGATGCGCAGCGCGTGCAGCGTGCCTGACGTCAGCATGATCTGATCGGGATCGCAGCGCAGGCCCCGCGCCGACAACAGATGATCGGCGATCGCCGCACGCAGCTCGCGGCTGCCACGGGGATCGCCATAGTGCAGATGCTCCGCGCCGAAGGCGCGCATGCGACGGCCGACAAAGGCGCGGAAACGCTGCACGGCGCGCGCGTCGATATGGGTGCAGCCGAGCGAAAACGCGCCTTGCCCCGGCGTTTCGACGCTGATCTTCGGCCGCTTCGGCTCGGCCGCGCGCGCGGGGATGCGCGCGGCGACGAACGTGCCGGAGCCGACGGTTGCGTCGGCAAAGCCGTCGGCGATCAGCCGCTCATAGGCGGTGACGACGGCATTGCGGCGAAAGCCGGTCTGTTTGGCCAGCGTGCGCGACGGCGGCAGCGGCTCGCCGGGTTTCACCAGACCGCCGACGATCATCTCGCACAGTGCCTGATACAGCCGGTGCGCCGACGAGGCGCCAGCCGTGATGTGCGGTCCCGCGAGGTCGAGCGGCAGCTCGGCCTTGGCCGGCGAGGGGACAGAATTGGTCGGAATTTTTCGCATGGAATTGGCACTATCGCAGACCAAATCCGCGGCTACAACTGCCCTGGAAGTGTTCCAATCCGACAGGAGCGGCCGTGAGCCAGACCGAGAACCAAAATTCCTATCCGACATCTGCGCGCAACCAGGTGAAGCGCCGTCACGATCGCGGCTTCTACGATTACGACACCGTTCATCGCATCCTGGATTCCTCGATGCTCTGCCACGTCTCCTACGCGATCGACGGCCAACCCTATTGCACGCCGACCTTTTTCTGGCGCGAAGGGACGAAGCTGTATTGGCACGGCTCGAGCGCCAGCCGCATGCTGCGCAACCAGACCCGGGGCGAGCGTGTGTGCCTGACGGTCGCCCATCTCGACAGCCTGGTGCTGGCGCGATGTGGGTTCAATCACTCGGCCGACTACCGCGCCGTGATGGCGTTCGGCACCGCCTATCTCGTCACCGATCTCGAGGAGAAGGAGCGCGCGGTGATCGCGATGGTCGACCGCTTCTTCCCCGATCGCACCGCGAGCCTGCGGGCGAGCAACACGCAGGAGATCAAGGCGACCTCATTCATCGCGATGGAAATCGAGGAAGCCTCCGCGAAGATCCGCGCCAAGGGTGTCGCCGACGACGAGGAGGACTATGAATTGCCGATCTATGCCGAGCGCATCCCGGTGCGCACGGTGATTGGCGCGCCAGAGCCTTGCCCGCGGCTGCTCGACGGCGTGAGCAGGCCGGCGACGCTGAATGGCTATTCGGAGGGCCGGCTGCTCGAAGATGCATTGCGGGATGCCTATTTTGCAGAGTACCCGAACGGCTGAAATCGGTTAGCTTGCGCTCCATCGATGATCTCAACGCCCGATCGGAGTTGCCTGATGAATGCCGAAACGCAGCAGAGGATTCTTGATGCCGTCGATGCCGGCTTCGAAGCCCAGCTCGCGACCACACGCGATTTCGTCGCGATCCCCTCGACGCGCGGTGCGGAGGGGCCATGCCAGGACATGATCGGCGACCTCCTGCGCGCGCGCGGCTACGAGGTCGACGACTGGCACATCAATGTCGACGACCTCAAGGATCTGCGCGGCTTCGGGCCCATCGAGCATGATTTTTCGAAGGCGCGCACTGTGGTCGGCACGTACCGGCCCAAAACCGAGGCGGGCAAATCGCTGATCCTCCAGGGCCACTGCGACGTCGTGCCGGCCGGGCCGCTGGAACTGTGGGACACCCCGCCGTTCTCGCCCGTCATCAAGGACGGCAAGATGTTCGGTCGCGGTGCCTGCGACATGAAGTCGGGCACCATCGCAGCGCTCTCCGCGCTCGATGCGATCAAGGCCGCGGGCCTCAAGCCTACGGCGCGGATTCACTTCCAGTCCGTGATCGAGGAGGAGAGCACCGGCGTCGGCGCGCTCTCGACGCTTCAACGCGGTTATCGTGCGGATGCTTGCTTCATTCCTGAGCCGACCGGCGGCAAGATGGTGCGCTCGCAGGTTGGCGTGATCTGGTTCCGCCTGCGCGTGAAGGGCCATCCGACCCATGTCGCCTTCGCCGGCTCCGGCGCGAACGCAATCATGGCGGCCTATCATTTGATCCAGGCGCTGCAAAAACTCGAGATCGAGTGGAACGAGCGTGCGAAAGCCGATCGTCACTTCAAGACGCTGAACCATCCCATCAATTTCAACCCCGGCATCATCAAGGGCGGCGACTGGGCGTCGAGCGTGCCGGCCTGGTGCGACGTCGATTGCCGGATTGCCGTGTTGCCGGGCTGGTCGATCGCCGATCACCAGAAGGAGATCATGGCCTGCGTTGCTGCTGCCGCGCGCAACCATCGCTTCCTCGCCAACAATCCGCCGGAGGTCGAATGGTCGGGCTTTTTGTCGGAAGGCTATGAGCTGACCGAGGCCGCCGCGCCTGAGGCGGCGTTCGGCAAGGCCTTCAGCACCGTTTATGGCGGCCAGATCGAAGACCTCGTCTTCACCGCGCTCACCGACACCCGCTTCTACGGCCTCAATCACGGTATCCCGAGCCTGTGTTTCGGCGCGAGTGGCGGCGAGATGCACGGCTTCAATGAGTACGTCGATCTGGACTCGCTGAAGAAGACGACCAAGGCGATGGCGCTGTTCATTGCGGATTGGTGCGGGGTCGAGAAGGGGTAGCGACAGGCTCGGCTCTCTCGGCCGTCATTGCGAGCGCAGCGAAGCAATCCAGTATCCCCCGCCGGGGCAGTCTGGATTGCTTCGTCGCTACGCTCCTCGCAATGACGAAACAAATATCCTGCCGGTCCGCTGCCCAATCCACCGGCGTTCCAAAATCCTTTAAGCTTAAACTAAAGACTAGGATGCCGCCCGCGCCGGTGGCAGACTGGTGCCAGGTCCACAAGGCCTTGAGTCCGTCGAGGAAGTCACGATGCGCGATTGGGATGACGCTTACGCCAATTCGGCCCATATCCCGGGCTCGGACAAGATACCGGCGCTGTGGGCGGAGCGGGCGGCGGCTTACCGGGCCGGGCTGAAGGAGTTTCGCGCCGACATCGCCTATGGCGCCGGCGAACGCCAGCGCCTCGATCTGATCTTGCCCGACGGCGACAGCAAAGGCCTCGTCGTGTTCGTCCACGGCGGCTACTGGATGCGCTTCGACAAATCGACATGGACTGATCTCGCCGAAGGCGCGCGCCATCATGGCTGGGCGGTGGCAATGCCAAGCTACACGCTGACGCCGGCCGCGCGCATCTCCGACATTACGGCGGAAATCACCACAGCCATCGCCAAGGCGGCCTCCCTCGTCGCGGGCCCGATCCGGCTCGCCGGCCATTCCGCGGGCGGGCATCTCGTTACGCGCATGCTGTGCGACGACAGCCGGCTGGAGCCCGCCGTCTACAACCGCGTCGCCGGCACGCTTTCGATCAGCGGCCTGCATGATCTGCGTCCGCTGCTCAAGACCAGGATGAACGACACCCTGTGCATGACGATGGAGGAGGCGACGCTGGAAAGCGCGGCGCTGCATCTGCCGCGCGGGCCTTCGCCCGTGACCGCATGGGTCGGTGGCAACGAGCGGCCCGAATTCATCCGCCAGTCTGATCTGATTGCCAATGTCTGGACTGGATTCGACGTGCCGACGCGTCTTGTTGTCGATCCCGGGCTGAACCATTTCACCGTGATCGACGCCCTCAAGGACCCGTCGTCGCCAATCACCGCGCGCCTGATCGGCCTCGACTGACCAGGCCTTGAAGATCGATCGAAAGGGCCTGCCATGACGTCCAGCCAATACGATCCCGCAAGCGAAGGCGCTGAGACCGATTTCGCCCGGCGTATGTCCTATGGCAGCTATCTGGCGCTGGACGCGATCCTCGGCGCGCAGCATCCGCTGTCGGAAGCGCATGACGAGATGCTGTTCATCATCCAGCATCAGACGACCGAGCTGTGGATGCGGCTCGCCATCCACGAGCTCAGCGCCGCACGCCGTTCGATCGCGAAGGATGAAGTGCAGCCTGCGATGAAGATGCTGGCACGGATGTCGCGCATCTTCGAGCAGCTCAACGGCGCATGGGACGTGCTGCGCACCATGACGCCCAGCGAGTATACGCGCTTCCGCTCGCAGCTTGGCCAGTCCTCGGGCTTCCAGTCGCGGCAATACCGGCTGATCGAATTCCTGCTCGGCAACCGCAACCACGCCATGCTCAAGCCGCACGCGCACGATCTGGAAACCACGCAGCTGCTCGAAGCCGAGCTCGCGACGCCAAGCCTCTATGACGAGGTGCTGCGGCTCGCCGACCGCAACGGGCTCGAGATGCCTGCGGCCGTGCTAGCGCGCGATGTTCGCGAGACTCATAGCTTCAACGAAGGTGTGTTGCAGGCCTGGCGTATCGTCTACGAAGCGCCGGAAACGCACTGGATGCTCTACGAACTGGCCGAGAAGCTGGTCGATTTCGAGGATTATTTCCGGCGCTGGCGCTTCAACCATGTGACGACGGTCGAGCGCGTCATCGGCTTCAAGCGCGGCACTGGCGGCACCGGCGGGGTCAGTTATCTCAAGCGGATGCTGGAGGTCGAGCTGTTTCCCGAGCTCTGGCGCGTGCGCACGATCCTGTAGAGATTTTCATGACCAAGCTTCGCGTTTACGACGACACCAAAGCGCTGTTCCATATGCCCGACGGTGTGATCTATCTCGACGGCAATTCGCTCGGGGCGTTGCCGCTTGGCGTTGCCGAGCGCGTCAGCCGCGTCATCATCGCCGAGTGGGGCGATGAGTTGATCCGCGCGTGGAATACGGCGGGCTGGTATGCCCAGCCGCGCCATGTCGGCGATCGCATCGCGCGACTGATCGGTGCGGAAGCCGGCTCTGTCATGGTCGGAGATACGCTGTCGCTCAAGGTCTATCAGGCGCTCGCCGCCGCGCTGGACATGAACGCATCGCGCAAAATCGTTCTGTCGGACACCGGCAACTTTCCGACCGACCTCTACATGGCTGAAGGCCTGATCGCGACGCTTGGACGTGGCCATCAATTGCGCCTGGTGGCGCCGGAGGAGATCGAGGCTTCGTTGTCGGAGGAGATCGCGGTGCTCTACATCACCGAGGTCGATTACCGCACCGGACGGCGCCACGACATGGCGAAGCTGACGGCAAGAGCGCATGCGCTCGGCATCGTTACGGTCTGGGACCTCGCGCATTCGGCCGGGGCGCTGCCGGTTGACCTTGCAGGCACCGGCGCTGATTTCGCCGCCGGATGCACCTACAAATACATCAACGCCGGCCCCGGCGCGCCGGCCTTCCTCTACGTCGCGCCCCGCCACGCCGACAGCGTCCGGGCCGCTTTGTCGGGGTGGATGGGCCACGCAAAGCCGTTCGCGTTCGAGCTTGCCTATGCGGCCGCCGGCGGCGTCGAGCGCATGCGCGTCGGAACGCCGCCGGTGCTGGCAATGGCGGCATTGGAGGCCTCGCTCGACATCTGGGACCGCGTCGATATCGCGGAGGTCCGGGCCCGCTCGCTGGCGCTCGGCGATCTGCTCATCAGCGAAGTCGAGCGCCGTTGCCCGCAGCTAACGCTGGTCACTCCGCGCGTCCATCAGCATCGCGGCTCGCAAGTCTCCTTCGCCTTCGCAGGCGGCTACGCCGCGATGCAGGCCCTGATCGCCCGTGGCGTCATCGGCGATTTCCGCGCGCCCGACATCATGAGGTTTGGCATCACGCCGCTGTATATCGGCGAGAGCGAAGTGATGAGGGCGGCCGAGATCATCGAAGAGGTGATCGCGGACGAGATTTGGCGGCGGCCGGAGTATCAGGTGGTGAATGCGGTGACGTGAGATACGACGGCTGTCTCCCGTCATTGCGAGCGCGGCGAAGCAATCCAGAAATGTATCAGCGGAAAGATTCTCGAATTGCTTCGCTGCGCTCGCACTGATGACCTCGGACGTCATTGCTTTGTCGCGCAGAGCAATTCACCCTGTGAGCAGAATGATTTGGGAGGAGATCCGATGACGCCGCTCGAAAAACTTAAAGCGATGAAGATGCCGTTTGCCGAACTCAAGGGCGTCGAGTTCGTCGAGGCCGGGAAAGATCGCGTGGTGGCGCGGATGACGGTCAGGCCCGATCTCTGCACTCTTCATCACACCATTCACGGCGGCGCGGTGATGGCGCTGGCCGATTCCGTCGGCGCGGCGGCCACCGTGATCAATCTGCCGGAGGACGCAAAGGGCACGACCACGCTCGAGAGCAAGACCAATTTCATCGGCGGGGCCAAGGAGGGAACCACGGTGGTCGCGACCGCCACCCCAATCCACAGAGGCCGGCGCACCCAGGTTTGGACCACCCGGCTGGAGACCGAGGACGGCAAGCTGGTCGCGGTGGTGACGCAGACCCAACTGGTCCTCGTATGAATACGGGGGCTTGATTTTATTAACGAATTAGTCGCCTCCAATGCCCGAAACTTGGGCAGGTTCCCGTCTTGAAAAGTTTGTTGCGATGCACAATATTGGAGGCCTAGGGATTCGAACGCCTCCTCGAGGGACACCAAGAGGAGTTTTGACTTGTCACTCGCAGCAGATTTTGGACTTGAAGTAACCAGCCGCCCGAAGTCCGTTCAGGGCTACGTGCGCACCTTGAGCCAGCAGGAAGAATTGCCGCTTTTGCGCGATCATCTGCTGAGGCTCGATGCCGAAAGCCGGCACGATCGCTTCAACGGTTTTCTCGACGACAGTTTTATCGAGCGTTACGCAGCCCGCTGTGCCGAGGACGGCACCGTGATCGTCGCCTATATCGTGGATGGCGTGGTCCGCGGGGCGGCCGAGCTGCATCCGCCCGAGGGCGATTCGTTGCCCGAGGTCGCCTTCAGCGTCGAAGCCTCGGCGCGGCGCCAGAACGTCGGCACTGTGCTGTTCAGCCGCCTGATCGCGGAAGCGCGCTGGAAAGGCTACAAGCGCCTGCGCATTACCACCGGCGCCGAGAATCACGCGATGCGCGCGCTCGCCAGGAAGTTTGGGGCGCATCTGCAATTCCGTCACGGCGAATCGACCGGTACGATCGATCTCGCCAAGGCGCCTGAGGACGAGCTCGCTGATCTTGCGGCCTCGCCATTCACAGCCGGCCGCGCTCTGATCAGCTTCAACTCGACCTGCTGGAAGATCATTTCCAGCATCTACGGTAATCGCGCCGCCTGACCTGAAAAAGCCGACTGGAATCAAAAAAGCGGACCGGCAAAACCGGTCCGCTTTTGTATTGGATATAAGGGAACTAAGCGCTCAGGTGCCGGTGCGCTTGTCGTTGCCGAAGCGGCGCACGACACGGCGTTCGACCACCACCGAGCGCTGCGCGCCCTGTTCGCCGGCGATCACGCGCGTCGAGGTGATGCGGCTGTTGGTGCGAACCTGTTTCTTGACCTCGGCCTGGACGACATCGAGCGGCATACCCATCAGGGCTGCGGCGATCTCGGCCTGCTGCTCCTGATCATCGGTGATGCCGACGGCAGCGAAGATCGCCTCGTCCAGGGTCGGCGGATCGTGGCGCACGCGCCGCGTGCCATATTTGGTAGTCCAGTCTGCGTTCATAACGGCCTCGTTTCGATGCCGGGATACCTAGTGCCGTCTATGTTGCATTGCAATATGAAATCGGTGCGGCATCTCAGCTATGCACCGGTTGGGTGTCAGGGTGGTGACGCGACACCGGCAACATCCGCAACCCGCTGCTGTGGCCAGCGTTTCAGCGCCGCGTGGCCCGCTTCCGTCAGCCCGTAGATTCCCCGCTCGGTGCGTTCGAACCAGCCATACACATTGTTAAGCATGATCTTGCCGGCATCGGGACAGCGTTGGCGCAATTCGCTCACCTTCCGCGGGCCTGCTGCAAGCTCCGAGGCGCAGGCCAACGCCTGCTGCCGATAGGCCGTCATGATCGGCGCGCGCGTGCTGCCGCCCAGCACCGGATCGCCTTGGCGGCGCTGATGCTCTGCGACCAAGCGGGAACGGACCTTCGGCTCGCGGCGTGGCGCTGCCGTCGGCGGTTTCACCAGCACCTCGACCTGGCCCCTGTCGGTCACCCCGAGCATGCCGAAGCCGAGGCGGCGACAGAGATTGCGGTAGCGTGCGTCGGTCTCGCGTCCCTTGCCGCGCACTGACATCTTTGCGGCAATCCAGACCTCGTCGCCGGCCGGTGCACGATCAACGGCCTGAAGGATCAGCTCGAGATTGAAGGTCAGCTTGAGCTCGCCAATCACCACCACCGGCGGATCGCCGGCGCTAAGGCCCACGAGATCGCAGCCGCCGATTTCGCCCTTGACCGTGAAGCCGAGCTCTTCGAGGAAGCGTTTTACGGGCAAATAGAGCGTGGTTTCCAAAGGAAGCTTCCGAGTGTCACGTCCGATCGGAGAATCAGTCTCGGCACTTTAGCCCGGAACGGACTTAGGGCTCTGAGCCATTTGACGGGGAACAGACGACCTGGGCGGGGGCATCGCACTCGCCGGCAAGCAGAGCATCCGTTTCAGAGGCAATCTCCCGCTGTTGGTGCCGGATTGACGCCTTTAGCCTATGAGACGATCGTAGTCTGCGTGCGAGCCGATCCAGAACCAAACGCAGGCGCCGTCAGATTCGATAGCCAGGGCGCGGTAACGTAGGCCGACTCTGGCGGACCAAAATCGACCGACCCGTTTGAACTGAAGCGAAGGATGAGTGGGGTCGTTCTTCAGCAGCTTGAAATTGGCATCGGCGAGCCGCCGAACATTGACGGGCAAGGCCTCATAAGCCTTCCAGAATCTCGTGGAAGCGGTGTGCTTCACAAGTCGCGCGTTTGGGCGGCGCGATAATCGCTCAGCGCTTCCTCGGCAAATTGATCGAGCTTACCCGCCTTGATGTCCTGCTCCAGGACATGATCGAAGCGTTGTGCATCGAACTGCTCGAACCAGGCGCGAAACCGCACCAATTCGTCAGGCGTAAGCCGTTCGATCGCTCGTTCGATATCTTCAGTTGTCATTGTTCAAATATAGCAGCCCGATGGGCCCGGGAAAAGATGCTACACCCGCCCGCCGACCGGGATCAGCGCGCCGGTGACGCCGCTGGCGGCATCGCTGGCGAGGAACAGGATGACTTCGGCGAGCTCCTGCGGTGTCACCCATTTGGCAAAGTCGGCCTTCGGCATGTCGGCGCGGTTGGCCTTGGTATCGATGATCGAAGGCAGCACTGCGTTCACGGTCACCTTGCCTTTCCACTCGCTCGCCAGCGCCTCGGTGAGGCGATGGACGCCGGCTTTCGACGCTGCATAGGGGCCCATGCCGGAGCCGGCCTGAAGCGCGCCCATGGCGCCGATATTGACGATGCGGCCGGCCTTGGACGCGGCCAGATGCGGCAGCGCCGCGTGCGAGGCGTTGAGCGCCGTCAGCAAGTTGAGCGCATGCATGCGCTGCCATGTCTTGATGTCGCCGTCGCCGACGGTCTCGAAGGCGAATCCGCCGGCGATGTTGATCAGCCCATCGAGCTTGCCAAAGTGTTTTGCCGCCGCCTCGACCGCCGTCTTTGCTTGTGCTACGTCGGACAGATCGACGCCGCCGATCTCGATGCGCTCAGGCGTCGCGGAGATTTGCGATGGCGCATGGTCGATGCCGGCCACGCGCGCGCCGCGTGCCAGTGCGGTCTCGGCGACGACTTTTCCAAGTGAGCCGAGTGCTCCGGTCACGATCAGAACCTTGCCTTGCATCATCGTTCTCCCGGCGCGGCCGCTCAAGATTTACGGCCGCTTACGATTGCAGATAGCGCGCCTTCAGCGCGGTCCGCTCCGCTGTGCCGAGCTTGAGACCGTCGCGCAAGTAGGTTTCGAGATCGCCATACTCGCTACCGACGGCCTCGAAAGCAGCGGCAAGATACGAGGCCTCGACGGTGCCGATCGCGTCGAGAACGTCGGCAGGAAGATCGGAGACGCTTGACGCGTCGCGCTTGTAGTGCAGGTTGGTCAACAGGTAGTCCTCGGCAATGACGTGGTCGGCTACGCCGAGCGCATGAAGGATCAGCGCGCTGGCAAAGCCGGTGCGGTCCTTGCCGGCGGTGCAGTGAATGACGAGCGGCGCGTGGTCCTCCAGGAGATGCCCGAACAGCTTGCGAAAACTGGCCGTGTTGTGGCGGACATAGTTGCGATAGGATTCGCGCATGAGTTCGAGCGCGACCGGCGCGGTCAGCCTGCCCCTGGCGAGCTCGGCGCGCAGCGCAGCCACGACCGTCGGCTCGATCGGCAACGAATGCACGGCGATCTCGTTGACCACGCAGACACCCGCCGCGCGCTCCTCGACGCCGCGAAAATCGAAGGCGCTGCGCACGCCGAGCGCGCGGACGATCTCGACATCGGCGGCAGTGAGCTGGCCGAGATGGTTGGAGCGGAAGATGTGCCGCCAGCGCGTGGTCCGGCCATCTGCGGTCGGATAGCCGCCGAGGTCGCGAAAATTACTGGCGCCCTGCAGGGCGAGATGGCGGGCAGGGGAGTCTTTCATGGAGGTGTCTTGTCAGGCATCTGAAACGGTCGGTGACGGCTGTGGGACCATATGATCCTGTAATCAAGTCCGGAATCAAAAAGGGCCGAAACTTCGTTGTTTCGACCCTTTTTCAATCTGACGCCGGACGCTTGAGAGAGCGCGGCGGTACTGAACCGAACGCAGGCATCAGCGATCCCATTTCGGCTTGGCTTCATCGACTGCTTCCTGATGGTACCAGCTGCCGCTGCAAATCGTCTCGTTCACGGGGAGCGAGGCGTGGTTGGCGGGAAGGCGGGTCTCACCGTTGCGGCGCCCCCCGAGAGCCGAGCGGCCCCCGACAGGGAATTGGTAGATCTGTGCAGATCCGTGACTCAGTCCATTGTTCATCATTGCGGTATCTCCCGAGATCGCAGCGCTGGGCCTCCATGGTGCGCCCGACTCGTTGGCTTGTGGTTACTGGAATCCCCATATCGGCCGTGCATTCCGAAATGCAAAGTGCTGAAAAGGAAATCAGCCTTGGCCTATTTTGTAGGCAGACTGCATTCTGCTTCCTCTAAGGCAGCGGTCGGGTGGCTAACGCGTGGGCCGTTGCGAAGGTTGCGGGCGGCGGGCGCAGACTTGGCGAATATTGCCGGACGTTGATGCGCGTTTAGTCGGCAACCTCAGGCCCGGGCCTGCCTGCTCCAGAATCGGGCGTTTTCCGCGGGGTTTTTGCGGTGCAGCTTCACGCAAAGGTGCGCCGCTATGACGCACGGCTCACTCGCCGATCCGCCGGGATGGAGAGGAGGCCGGCCGCGGTGGAAAACCTCCCGCGCTGCGGCCTTTTGGCACGTTAAATGCTTGGAAGGGGTCGGCCGATGTTGGCCGGGTAAACAATCGTGCGGGGGCCTGCGGCCCCCACCTTTCGCATCATCTACAGAGAGGCTCAATGACCAAGTATAAGCTCGAGTACATCTGGCTCGACGGATATACGCCGACTCCGAACTTGCGCGGCAAAACTCAGATCAAGGAATTCGCGTCGTTCCCGACGCTCGAGCAGCTTCCGCTCTGGGGCTTCGATGGCTCCTCCACCCAGCAGGCCGAAGGCCACAGCTCCGATTGCGTGCTGAAGCCGGTCGCGGTGTTCCCGGATGGCGCCCGCACCAACGGCGTGCTCGTGATGTGCGAAGTCATGATGCCCGACGGCAAGACCCCGCATTCGACCAACAAGCGCGCCACCATCCTCGACGATTCCGGTGCCTGGTTCGGCTTCGAGCAGGAATACTTCTTCTACAAGGACGGCCGTCCGCTCGGCTTCCCGGCCTCGGGCTATCCGGCCCCGCAGGGTCCGTACTACACCGGCGTCGGCTTCTCGAACGTCGGCGACGTCGCCCGCAAGATCGTCGAAGAGCATCTCGACCTCTGCCTGGCAGCCGGCATCAACCATGAAGGCATCAACGCGGAAGTCGCGAAGGGCCAGTGGGAATTCCAGATCTTCGGCAAAGGCTCCAAGAAGGCCGCTGACGAAATGTGGATGGCCCGGTACCTGATGCTGCGTCTGACCGAGAAGTACGGCATCGACATCGAGTTCCACTGCAAGCCGCTGGGCGACACCGACTGGAACGGCTCCGGCATGCACGCCAACTTCTCGACCGAGTACATGCGTACGGTCGGCGGCAAGGAGTACTTCGAGGCACTGATGGCCGCCTTCGACAAGAACCTGATGGACCACATCGCCGTCTACGGCCCGGACAACGACAAGCGTCTAACCGGCAAGCACGAGACCGCGCCCTGGAACAAGTTCAGCTACGGCATTGCCGATCGCGGTGCTTCGATCCGCGTGCCGCACTCCTTCGTCAACAACGGTTACAAGGGCTATCTGGAAGACCGTCGTCCGAATTCGCAGGGCGACCCATACCAGATCGCTTCGCAGATCCTGAAGACGATCGCCTCCGTGCCGGCCGACAAGAAGGCCGCCGCCTAAGATCCTCCCGGCCCGGGCTGGGGGGCTGGCCCGGGTTGGACTTCGATCCGCCGAAGCCGAAAGGCTTCGGCGGATTTTTCATTCTGATGACAGCCGGTGCGGAGACCCCTCGGACCTCATGGCGCGAAACTTGTCCATCGCCGCCGAAAGCGGGATAGAGTGCGTCTGGATGCGCGCAGGGCCAGGGACGGCTGGTGTTTGAAGGCTTCTACAAGGTGAGATTTCAGCTCGGCGACGCCGTTGGCCGGAGCGTGATGCATGCCGGCAACGGCAAGATGCTCGGCGGCAATTCGGCCTTCGCCCATATCGGCACCTACGCCAAGACCGAAGCCGGGGTCGACATCGTGATCAACACCGTCCGCCACAACCCCGATCCGAACTATCGCGCCATGGCCGGCACTGACGATGCGACCCTGCTTGCCAAGGGCTGGGCCGACGGCGATCTCTATCGCTGCAAGGGCGAGCTCAAGGAGCTGCCCGGCGTACCCTTTCAGTCGTTAATGACACCCATCACCGAAGACGAGATGCCGATCGCCGGCGGCGGCGGCGAGGCCGGCATCGCCGACGGGCTCTACTCGGTGCATCTGCGCATGCTCGACGGCGTCGACGGCGGTCTCACCGGCGTGATGCTGCTCAACAAGGGCCGCATCCTCGGCGGCGATGCATCGTTCTATTATCTCGGCAGCTACACCGCCGCCAACGGGCGCTGGAAGGGCCAGATCCTCAACCAGGAGCACACGCCGGCTAAGGACGATCCGATCTTCGGCGGCCACGAGGTCGGCATCGGCTTCTCCGGCAGTTATGACGCCGAGCAGGCGGTGCTGGAGGCAACGGCGCTTGCCGGCAAGCGCAGCCTGCGCCTGACCGCCGCGCTCAAGCTGATGCATCGCGCCTGATCGCCACGGGAATCGCTGATGGAAAAAATTCGCGTGCTTTCGACGCTCGGCCTGATGGGCGCGATGCGCAGCCTGTCCTCCGCATACGAGACCGCGACCGGCGTCCACATCGATGCCGATTTCGCGCCGACTCTGGCGCTGCTCAAACGACTGCGCGACGGCGAGGCCGCCGATCTCGTGATCCTTACCCGCGAGGGGCTCGACGAGATGATCGGCGAGGGCCGCGTCGTCGCCGAGAGCGCGGCCGATCTCGCGCGTTCCTTCGTCGGCATCGCGGTGCGGGCAGGGCAAGCACATCCCGACATCGCCACGGAAACCGCACTGCGCAACACGCTGCTCGCGGCGCGGTCCCTGGCCTATTCGCGGCTGGGTGCGAGCGGGGTCTATTTCGCCCGGTTGATCGCGCAGATGGGGATCGCGGCAGAGATCAAAACCAAGACCACCATCGTCGAGCAGGGCTTTACCGCAGAGCGGCTCGTGAGCGGCGAGGCTGATCTCGCCGTGCAGCAGATCAGCGAGCTGAAGCAGGTCGAGGGCATCGAGGTGGTCGGCCCGATTCCGCACGATCTGCAAACGCCGGCCGTGTTCGCCGCCGGCCGGATGGCAAACGCCGAGCACGCCGACGCCGCGGATCGGCTGCTGCGCTATCTGGCGTCGCCCGAGGTCGTCCCCGTGCTGCGCCAATCGGGACTCGAGCCTTGAATTTGCCGGGACGACGACGCAACCTGGCGTCCATGCGGACTTTCCTCGTTGCCATCCTTCTCACGCTTGCGGCGCCGTTATCTGCGCATGCGCAATCGGCCGATCTCGTCCTGTGCGACCGCGTCGCCGCCGATCCCAGTGATCCCGACAAGCCAGCCGATATGAGGGGCGTGACGGAGATTGCGGCCGCCGACGTTGCGACCGCCATCAAGTTCTGCAAGCAGGCTGCGCCCTCGTCGCGGCGCGCGATGTTCGCGCTCGGCCGCGCCTATGCGGCCAACCGGCAGACGGCGGACGCGATGGCTGCCTGGCGCAAGGCCGCCGACAAGGGATCGAGTGCGGCGATGGTCGAGCTCGGTGTGGCCTACGGCACCGGCTCCGGCGTCGCCAGGGATGAAGCGCAGGCGCGCAAATTGTTCGAGAAGGCGGCGCAGGCCGGCAATCCCCGCGGCATCAGCAATCTCGCCGCGCTCGGCGGCACCGGCGGTGCCACGCCGGCCGATCCCGCACAGGCGCGCGCATTGCTTGGCAAGGCCGCCGAGACCAACGCTGAAGCGCAGTACCAGCTCGGCATGATGCTCTCCGAAGGCACGGGCGGGGCGAAGGACGACGCCGCGGCACGCGCGCTGTTCGAGAAGGCGGCGGCGCAAAACCATCCCGGCGCGCTGGAGCGGATGGGGGCCTTCGCGCAGGAGGGCCGCGGCGGTCCAAAGGACAAGGACGCCGCGAAATCCTATTACGAGCGCGCCGCGGCGCTCGGCGACGAGGATGCCAAGCAGGCGTTGGAGCGGCTGCGCTGTCCCTATGCGATCAAGGACAAGCAGGGCAAGCTCGTCACCACGCTGTGCTTCTAAAAGCGCGGTGAACGCGCTTTAGAGTTATTTGCGAGCATGATCTTTCCGGAAAACCGCTGCGCACCTTTCCGGATCATGTTTCGTCCGCCGCCGATGGCCGTGACTGCTCCATGCCCGCTTTGTCGCGTGCTTGTGTCGACGGGTTCGAATGCGTCAGGAACCAGCCTGGACACGGTCCGTTGAATCCTTGACAGCAGGAGGCGCAACCATGATCCGCAAGCTCGCATCCGGCGAATATCGGCTGTATTCGCGCAAAGTGAATCCCAAGACCGGCAAGCGCCGCAACCTCGGCACGTTCAGGAGCCGCGCGGCGGCCGAGAAGCATGAGCGCGAGGTGCAGTATTTCAAGCGTCACTAGCGCCTGAGGAAGGCCGTTCACCACCGGCCAAACAAAAAAGGCGAAAAACAACCCCATGCACAGTAGCCAAGTGGTTGAAATCACAGGCCTGCAAATGGTGTGAAATCGCCATCTGCGGAAACGCCGAAATCGATTGCGCCGTCGGGCAAAACAGGCGCATGATGGCATCATGGCAGGTGTGGCTCCGCGAATGGCCCTGCGCGAAAAAGCCCAATGGCCTTGGTGCGACGGCGGTGCTAGGTAGCGCGTGCTTTCCTTCTGATATTTCCGGGTCAATTGCGTTGCTGGACGGGCTCTACAAGGTTGAATACGGCGTCAACGATGCCTTCGGCCGCAGCATCATGTGCATGCATGACGGCAAGCTGCTGGGCGGCAATTCGGCCTTCGCGCATCTCGGGAGCTATGTCGAGCGCGACGGCGAGATCATCGCCGAAGTCATCACCGAACGGCATAACGACGATCCCAACTACAAGCCGCTGATGGGGGCTGATGTCGCCGTGATCGGCGCGCGCGGCCGGCTCGTCGGCAACCAGATCCGTCTTGCGGGCAGCGCGGATACGATGCCGGGCGCCGGTTTCTGGGCCAATCTCACGCGGCTCGATGACGAGGGATTGCCGCCGCAGGGGACGATCGGTCCGGGCGGGGTCGTGAACGGGCTCTATGCGATCCATCTGCGCGCGCTCGACGGCGTCGACGCCGGGCTCTCCGGCGTCATGCTGCTGATCGACGGCCGCATCCTGGGCGGCGATGCGTTCTTCTACTATCTCGGCTCCTATTCCTCGGCCGACGGCCGCTGGAAGGGCGAGATGCTCAACCAGGAGCATACGCCGGCGAAAGGCGAGAACCCCGTGTTCGGCGGCTACGAGGTCGGCATCGGCTTCTCCGGAACCTGCACGGCGGACAGCGGTGAGCTCGAAGGCATCGCGCTGGCCGGCAAGCGCAGCCTGCGGCTGGCGGCCTCGCTTAAACTGATGCGGCGAGCGTAGGGCGGTTACTTAGAGATCTGGGATGTCCGCTCGAGGGTAAAGCAGGCCTGACGTCCAACTCGCGGCGATGTCGGCTGTTGACCCGGATGTATGGTCCGGCCGCGCATTGCAAGAGGTTTCGTCAACCTGGCAGATGCGGTCTTGCATCAATGTATCCGGCCTCTGATTGGAGCGTGTTGTGCT